>JAYVGZ010000523.1:0-9325 GCA_043771805.1 Pseudomonadota bacterium | reverse complement strand
GGTTATACGATGGTGTACGGCCTCGTGGAGCTCATAAATTTCGCGCACGGTGACCTCTTTATGTTGGGGTGCTTCTGTGGATTGACGATTCTGGGCGCTCTCGGTCTCGCTCCCCTTCCTTCGTCGGCAGTGGGTTCTATAGAATGGTGGGGTGCCATGGCACTTTTGTTCACTGTCGTTCCTCTGTTTTGCGGAGGCCTCAATGTTCTCATAGACTATCTCGCCTACCGACCCTTAAGAAACTCTCCTCGATTGGTGCCTCTTGTTTCGGCGCTCGGAGTATCATTTATCCTCTTAAACATGGGACTTTTTTGGGGCGGCCTTCCGATGGAGGCTTTCAATATGGGGGACTCCGCCGCCGCACCGAAAGACTTTCCGCAGCTTGTTTCGAACGCAAATCTCTTGGGTGATGCACCGATTCAATTCGCTGCCAAAGATCTTGTGGTGCTGTGCGTCACTGTGCCGTTACTTGTGATTTTAGTGCTACTCGTGACTCGCACACAGTTTGGCCGCGCGATGCGCGCCGTGGCACAGAACCCCGTCGCCGCGCGCCTCGTTGGAATTAACGTCGATCGTGTCATCAGCCTTACCTTTTTACTCGGTGGAGCACTCGCGGGCGTAGCGAGCACGATCTACTCACTGTACAACAACACCGTCTTCTTTCAGATGGGGTACCGTGTCGGTATCGACGCGTTTACTGCTGCCGTACTGGGTGGAATAGGTAACTTGGTCGGTGCTGTCCTAGGAGGTGTCATCATCGGTTTAGTAAGAGCCGCTAGTGATCAGTACATCGCAACCGAGTGGACGAATACCATCGTCTTTACCCTCCTCATCCTCGTACTCGTCTTTCGCCCTGCCGGATTGCTCGGCCGAAATCAGAAGGAGAAGGTGTAATGGCTTCTCTCGACAGACGTCTCATTGTTTTACTCGTTCTAATCGGCCTCATTCCTCTACTCGATCTTGTTTTGCCAAACGAACTCCGCGTCACTCCCCTTATGCCTCCGGTACTCCTCTTCGCTATTGTTGGGCTCGGGTTAACAGTCGCTACCGGTTTTACTGGGTTACTGCACCTCGGAGTTGCAGCTTTCGTGGCTATTGGCGCATATACGTTTGCGATCGCAACGTGCTCGATATATCCATTCCAACTTCCCTGGGGTCTTGCTGTCGTTCTCGCTGGCGTTGGCGGCTGCCTATGCGGGCTCATTCTAGGGCTACCAACTATTCGCCTGCGAGGTGACTACCTCGCGATAGTAACACTAGGTTTCGGAGAGATCGTGCAAGACGTGCTCCGTAATCTTGACACGATTACGAAAGGCACCCAGGGAATTAATCCACTGCCTGGACCAAACTTAGGGTGGGGCGAAATCTTAAGCTCGTCGCCAGTCTGGTGGTTCTACCTGTCACTCCTCATTCTCTCAATCACCGCTTTCGCTCTTCATCGTTTGATTCACTCACCCGTCGGACGCGCATGGATCGCCGTACGAGAAGATGAACTCGCGGCCTCATGCATGGGAGTCAGCCCTACCGCAATTAAGCTTTCAGCATTTGCTCTCTCCTCGGGACTCGCTGCCGTAGGAGGCGCCTTGATGGCAAGTTTTCTAGGCTCCAGCGGAGAACCGAGCAACTACGATTTTCAGGTTTCAATCATGACCCTCTCGATGATCATTGTAGGCGGGCTTGGGAGTATCTCTGGCGCAATTTTAGGGTCACTCCTTATGGTCGGAATAAACTCAATAGTATTGGCGAAACTTGCGGACTGGCTTGCTTCCTCTCAGGAAATTCCGAGCAGCAATGTTTTTCTCTCCCCCGGCAACTGGAAATACCTTATTTTTGGTTTGGCGCTGGTGCTTATGATGCGTTTCAAAAATGAAGGCTTCCTTCCGGCTCGAGTACGAAAGGTGAGTCATTCATGAACGCACCCCTTCTTCTACTCAAGGGCATCACCGTGCGATTCGGCGGCCTCGTAGCAGCGAATAATGTGCACCTCTCGGTGAGTGAGAGCCAAATTAGCGCCGTGATTGGGCCGAACGGCGCTGGCAAAACTACCGTTTTTAACTGCGTCACTGGTGTGTATGCCCCAACGTCTGGCCACATAGCCGTAAACGGAAATAATATTCTTGACCAATTCTCGTTCGCTATTGGCTTAAAGGCCCTTCTTGTGGGCGGTGTCGCTGCCCTTTTCTTAAGCGTTGCAGTCAATGTACAGACTCTTTGGGACGCCGCGGTGATTCAGCTCTTCGTGTACAACCAGCCATTTCCTTGGAGCCAAATGGTGCCCGCCATTCTCCGAGGGGTCTCTGCGCTCCCATCCAGCCGCACCTTTGCCCCCCTTCTGCTTGGCTTCGTGCTGGGTTCTTCTGCCTTCCTCACCCTCTGGTACCGAGCGCGACACTCACCCTGTACATCAGTCTTAAAGGGAATAGCTCGCACATTCCAAAACATTCGTCTCTTCCGAGATATGACGACCCTAGAGAATATCTTGGTTGGAATGCATTCACACACACGGACCAATCCAGTCGCGGTGCTCTTTGCGCTACCAAGCTACACAAAGAAAGAAAAAGAGCGAATAGCTACCGCCAGGGAGCTTCTTGATTTCATGGGTCTAGCCCAATTCGAAAATGCACTTGCCTCCACTCTTCCGTATGGATACCAACGTCGACTCGAAATAGCCCGAGCCCTTGCTACGAAACCCTCACTGTTACTCCTTGATGAACCAGCCGCAGGCATGAATCCGTCAGAGATGGATGAGTTGGCGTCGCTTATCTCGCGAATTAGAGCTCGCGGCGTCACGGTTCTTCTTATTGAACACCATATGAAGCTTGTAATGGGGATATCGGATCATGTCACAGTGCTTGAGTACGGCGAAAAAATCGCTGAGGGCACCCCCGCTGAAGTCAAATGCAATCCTCGGGTTATAGCCGCATATCTAGGAGACTCTACGCATGAGTAGCGAACCCCTCCTTCAGGTACAATCGCTAAGCGCCGGCTACGGGCAAATTGAAGTCCTGCACGAAATTTCCCTCACTGTTGCTAAGGGTGAAGTCATTTCCTTACTCGGCGCCAACGGCGCAGGGAAATCAACGACGCTGATGTGCATCTCAGGGATTCACACCCCAGCCCTTGGCTCTGTGTCCTTTCAGGGCCGTGATATTACCAAAGTTCCTGCGCACACCCGGGTAGGCTTCGGTTTAGCGCAGGTACCTGAAGGGCGCCGAATTTTTCCTCGGCTCTCAGTGCACGATAATTTGCTGCTCGGAGCTTACCTGCAATGTGACAAAGCCGAAGTCGCCCGCACGGGGGAGTACGTCTACTCCCTCTTTCCGATTCTCGCAGATCGTACTGCGCAGATGGGCGGCACTCTCTCTGGCGGAGAGCAGCAGATGTTGGCTATTGGACGGGCATTGATGAGTAACCCGACTATGTTGCTGCTCGATGAGCCCTCTATGGGGATAGCGCCGTTACTTGTTCAGAAGATCTTTGAAACGTTGCAGCAGCTCAATCGGGATGGGATGACGATTCTTTTGATTGAACAGAATGCTCACCTTGCCTTGAAGATTTCCGATCGGGCTTACGTAATGGAGACTGGGCGGATTGTCTTAGAGGGGAGTGCGGCGGAGTTGGTGTCGGATGTTAGGGTGCAGGAGGCGTATTTGGGGGGGTAGGTAGGCTTCGAATCCGCGCCGGTTTGTTGCGAGCTGCTCGTGTTGGGCTTTTATCCGAGATAGTGGTGATCTTGCATCCCTCCCGTGAGTAAGCACCCGTTAATCGAAGAAAGGTGATCGTCTCTACGAAGACCGAACCAAATAGATCCGATCTATTTCAACCGTCCCCCAAGCTCGGCAGCATATACGCTATTTTGATTGTTCAGATGGGTTACAAAAGAGTCAGTTTGCACTATTGTCTCGCTTGCATTCTCTCTTTGAATCCACATGATGCACCGGCGATCGTGTTAACACCGGTTAGTTAGCGAGGAGGTCCAGTCTAGTATGTCGCTTCCGTCCCCATCTTTCGATGATAACAGAGACCCTCAAGGTGTCAGCCGCCACGAAGAGTCACGGTTCCCCACCCAACCAAAATGCTCTCCGCTTACAGCCGACTGCCTGAAGCTGTTTACTGCTGTAAACAGAACGGCTTCCCCGGATGAAGCGTCGTCAGAGTGCTTTACGCAACTACAAGTTCAACTCGAACGGTTAGCGAAGGGGGAGTATTACTTCGATGGAGTTCGAATATTAACGGAACTCGCTCCCAGAGTGAGCGGTGAATCGCAAATTTTGGTCACGGTTGCGAAATTTCTTAACCGTTCTTACGAGGCAACCCCGAACTTCATTGAATGTTCTCGAATCGAGCAAGTACTCTTTGGCAACCGGTCACACAGCGAGTCGCCTGGTGCCAACATAACGGAGGTTGCAGGTTTCCTTCGTCACCTCCAGAGCGGGGGGAAGAAAGTTGCTGGAATGCACGGCCGAGAATGTCTCGCACTCCTCGAAAAAGGCTTGTCGATTGTTCGGCTTTCCGGGCTTTCTTCGTTTCAGCACGACGGTTTCTTGGATAGCATCGGCGCCCTCGCAGCAACACGGGGATCATTCCGTGGTGTTCAGACTCTACGCCGAGCATTTGAGGAATCGCGCTCATCTGGAGAGGCGCATGCATTGAGTGAAATTTTTAAATCGGGGCTTTCAGCCGGGGAGGAACCTCGACAGCTTGCTCGTGCCGGCGTTCCTGCCGCCCAGCTCGCCGCTAACGATCCTTCCGCAATGAGCGCTTTGATCACTGCGGTAACTGACCAATCCCGAGCTAACGGTTCGGTCGTAGCGGTGTTGTCCTCGTTCAGTCGAATGTGTTGGTCATTTGGGAAAGGGTCGTTGCAGGGTCTGAGCATCTCTCGATACGAAGAGTTGCTGGGGGCTTTAAGACCCCACCGTCTTCCGATTCACTTGCTATCCGCTAATCACGTTCGTGAATTCATGACTTCGGAACGTGGCGGGTATCCAAAACTACTCGCCGTTCATCTTTGCGCCGCGGGATTGATGCTTCAGCACGCAAGCGCCGCAAAAGGATTATTCGATTCGGCAACCCTTGAAAAGCTGCGCGTAGTTGCGGGTTCCGCCCCAAATCCGGCGATGATATCGGTCTTTACTCGAGCTCTCGCTGAAGATATCAGTCATCGAATTAGCGACTCATCGCAAGCCTCGCAGGATCTATTCCTCCTCCTTCCTAGCGACCTGGACATGACTGTGTCGGAGTGGGAGCATCTAAATGCAATCCACTCCATTCAAGCTGTAAAAGGGCACCGTGCAAAAGGGCTTTTCTATGCGGTTTGTGACATCCTTCTTGAATGTGAGGATTTTCGCGAGAGGCAGGAGGCATGGTCGAGCTACGTATCATTAGTCAATCGAATCAAGGATGACATTCCTACGTTAGCGTTAGTCACGCGTGGAGTTCTGCAGAAGTACCGAGAAGACCCCACCAACGAGAGCATAGCGCACCTTGTAGATCTCATTAACTGCACAGAATTGGTTTTTGACACCGCCGGCTCTGTTCCGGGATATCTCTCATCGTTAATGAGCAAGTTGCTATCGGTGGATGGTCTGGGCGAGTGCCTCATCACTGCGGTTTCGACTCACCTACGACTGGGGCGTAAGAAGGAATTGCTCTCAAGCTACCGGGTATTCAGGGATCTTCCTCCCGAGGGACTTTTACTTCTAAAACAGCTCGTTAGCCATCAAACTACGTTGGGTCTAGCTTCCGATAATATTTCAGAAAACCTTGCGAGTCTTCAGCTCTTTACTGAGCAGAAACCAGTGCATGCGTCGCTCTGGCAACACGCTTCAACGTTAGTAGCGAAGTTGGCTACATTTGCAGTGCCGATGGACTTCCTTACGGTTCGTCACGTTCAGGAATACATCAAAGCGAAAGATGAAGAGGTATTCCTCAAGAAAGCCGCATCGAACCTTCAATCCCTTCAAGTTCTCTCAGCGCTCTCCACGAACAGTAATGAAGAGGATAAAGTCGACAAACTCCTTGATGGCGTTTCGCAACAAGGGCCGTACTCCCCGGCAGTGCCAGTCCTAAACCGATTGTGCTCTCCAACCGATTCGAATCACGAGAGTCTCTCGTGTGCCGAGATCGCAGCATTAAGCCAAGTTCCTACCACCATCTCTGAGCACTGCTGGGCGGCAATTGGGCGAAATATCGACGCATATCGCGAGAGAGGAGGCTCGTTGCAGAGCCTCTGCTCTACCCTTTTTACCCTTGATATAGAATTGTTTACAGCCGACAAGGCTTTCCCCGACTCCTGGAGCTCCGCTAACGAAATCCTGTCAGCTCTCGCTGATGCGCCGTCATCACCTGGTAAAAACGGGCTCCCAGCCGATCTCCTCTCGGCAGATTTCGTGATGCGCTTTCACGAAGCAGGAGAAGAGCCTAGAGCACTCCTCATTCATTTCATCTGCGGCCTCAGTGGTTTTCTGCAGAAGCTATGCGTCAAGAGTTTAACCGAGCAAAACCCCTCCACGCGAGAAGGCGACCGAGCAACCCTGCGCCGGAAATTACAAGAAGTTACTTTTCAGGGATTCGGTCTGACAGACAACCCTGCGATGGTTCATAAGTTAAAACTGATCCTCGCTCACGAAAGCGTAGATTCCCTGAACGACTTTTTCTACGTTGTTCGTGAGCTTAAGTTGCACGCGCTCACAGACATCATGCGTAATGCAACGGACCCAGCTCGTCAAGCTTGGGCGTCATCCTTAATGTCAAGGACCTTCAACATGGGAGGGCCTCCGTACACTGAAGATACACCGGAAGCGAAGCGCCATTTTAACGACTCGATGCAAGTCGTTGATCGCGCCTTTCGCGACAGCAAAGGGTTCGGAGGCGTCGCGCTCGATTGTAGGGGGTTGCCCAGTTCAACTCAGCTTAATCCAGTCCCGCCGATGATGCTTCGCTTTTCCCTTGATTCGGCTGCGCAGACCTGTGTTGTTAACTCGAGTACGAACGACAGATTCCCGGGGAAGGGGTACTTTATTAGTGAGCTTCAAACCGAAAAATTATTTTCGATCGACCCAGCATGGCAACAGAGGGGCAAAAGCTCTCCGTACTGGCGATGGATAACCGAAGACGGACTGTTTGCAGGCCCCTACTTCCATGAATTCGATATGGACGGGCTAGCAGCCTGCTCCTTTCTGAAAGTGCGCGGCGTAGATATTGTATTCCCCCCAGCGGAGTCTCGGTTCTGTGTTGACGGTGATCACTATTCGTATCTCGTTTACAATCGCCACTTTGCTCCGTTCCCACAGGTAGCACTCGGTGTGCCAACGGTTGTTCTTCAAGAACTCCTGGGTTCATCGCTAATCCCGGCTACAGACTACCGCGGCTTTGATTCGACTCGAACTGACCTCAGTAAAGTAGACTTAAGTCCAAAGTCGTTACGGGAAGCGTGCAAGCGGCGCGGCCTGAATCTACTCGATCTGACATACGGCTCAGTAATCGGCGGCGGGCTATGCAATGCTTACGCCCCCAAATCTCTTCCACACTACGGGTGGGGGATACATCTCGGAACTACAAGCGCTTGGAAAGACACCTGGGGTCACACCCATAAGTCGTGGCTGGACGGGCGACACCCGCAGATGGGTATAACACTCAATGACAAGCTCGCGTTTGCCCGCGAGATTCAAGTAAAGATCTTTGATGCATTTCGGGCAGCTCAGGATTACTCTGCCGCATTCCGCTTCGCGTTGTCGTTCTACAAGATGGGTTCGACGTTGATTACAGACACCGACTCGCGCATCAACCCCTCACAGGATGAGCAGGATGCGAATGAAGGAACTGACATATCTGACGGGGAAGAGCTTCCAGTGCATGAGTACCGGTACCGCATGTTACAAGAGTCATACCGCTGGCACCTCGGTGCAAGGGAGCATGGATGGCGCTATGAGCTCTACCCCGAACTTCACTTTGCGTGGGTGCTGGACCCCAACTCTCTTCCTCCGAAATCTGAGCGAAGATTCCACCTTGACCTTGCCACCATGCAGTTAACGACCAAAGAAGGTACATTCCAACTTCCGAAGAATGGAGATGGCTTCGGGCAGGAGGAGCGTGAGATCTGGCGGAGGTACGTGGTTCCGCATTTTGTTAACGATAGCACCGGGTGGGAACCTCGGTTTCTTATGCGAGACGGCGCTTTTACTATTCACGAGTAGATTTATTTTTGGAGGAACATGTCTGCTACCCTTACGAGTTATGCACCAGCTGGATTTTCGAAAAGCCTTGACGCAGAACTAAACAATCCCTGCGCTGAGTTTGATTTCGACGCAGGGGATTTAGGTGCGTACATCCGTTGTCACGGTACGGAACTGAGCACAGCTCCAACCGTCGAACCAGACACTGAGCCGGCTACTACACCAGGAACAGTACCAGTACCGACACCCGATCCAGCGCCAAAGTATGTGCCGGGGACGCAGCCGACACCGGACGCAGATCCGGTTCCGGATCAATGTCCGATACAGCGCGGGACGCGTCCTGAGGAAGACAGGGGGTTGGCACAGGATGTGACTTAGTTTCACCTTCAGTCCAATTTTTTCAGACCGACTTGCCAAGGTAGCGCCCATATTTTGCCAAATTTTCGCTCTGTCGACCCAAGATGAAAGATAAACGAACCTGCGACGTTTCTCGTGCACTGTTCACTAAATAAGATCAGACCGGAAAGATCCTGTGTGTGAGTATCATCCGAAGTCGTAAGCGGTAAGCGTTCACGAGGGGTATTTTATTCACAAATCAAGGGCCTTACGAGGACAGCTTTACTCAGAAGGCGAGCCTTTCATGGTCAACGGGCTAGTCGCCCGTCGTCCGCTTTTGTGAACGCTTAGTTGTTTTTGCCCCGAATTTGCATCCGCAAATCCACCCCTGAGGGGTTGGGACGCTCCTCGGATTTTAACTCCACTTGCTTAGCCCCGGTTCATCCCCACGCATGTGGGGAACACCGAGCAAGCCCACATTACCGATCTCGCCCGTCCGGTTCATCCCCACGCATGTGGGGAACACACATCGAAAACCACTTCGTGACAATCACCCGCCGGTTCATCCCCACGCATGTGGGGAACACACTAACGGCCTGAGAGCCGCTCGCGGTGATTGCGGTTCATCCCCACGCATGTGGGGAACACAAGTACCAATGCCCTCGATACACCTCACCGTCCGGTTCATCCCCACGCATGTGGGGAACACGTAAGGCTCACACTACAAATGGATATGCGGTTCGGTTCATCCCCACGCATGTGGGGAACACGGCAATCAGATATGGGTAGAGATTTATACTATCGGTTCATCC
>JAYVGZ010000522.1:0-3926 GCA_043771805.1 Pseudomonadota bacterium | reverse complement strand
AAGCGAAACTGTAGCCCTGCAACGACGTTGGCACCAGGGAGAGGAGCAACATCCTTGATAAAGGATGTCTGTTCTCGTCCTTTATCGTTAAGAAGGTTTGTTCCTCGCAGAAACATGGTCATCTGCATCTCTGAGATCTTGATGTCTTTGCTGACCGTAAGGTTAAGAAAGGTATAGGCTGGTGCCTCGGTTTCATCGGTTGCATTGTGATTCTGGCGGAATATCTGCAGAACCTCCGCCCGCGCCGTAAGAAGATCGGGTCGCGAGTAGTTAAGGCCCCACTTCATACGAAGTGGAGGTATCCTTGGAATCGCCTCACCTGAACGACGATCTTCCGCCCATACGTAGTCGGGTTGGAAATCAAAAGAAAGGTCTTCTCCGGTCGGGTTACTCCCAAAGAAATGGTACGCAATCTGTGACTCAAATCCGAGGAACGTAGCCGGCAGAGATTCAAACGCATAAACTGGGAGCCTGTCGGCCGTTTCTCCGGTGGGAATCAGACCGATGTAGTTTTGAAAGCGATTGCAATACCCGCCAATAGAGCCAGTGACACGCCCAGCTTTCTTCCTGAGCACTAGATCGATGCCGAGCGACTGCTCCGCGTTGATCTCGGGGTCTCCTATCTCAAAGGCACCGGTCGCAACGTGAGGCCCATCGGCAAATAGCTCTTGTCCGCTCGGTGCTCTTTCGGTGTGAGCAAGCGAGAGCGCTGCCGCGTAGTCCTCGTGGGGCGTCCAGACCAATCCAGCAGATTGACTCAATGTCATAAAATCTCTTCCGAGATCTCGAGCCGTAACACTACCGAGCGGCGCAAATCCATCAGCCGAAATATCTTGATAGTCAAGTCGTCCTCCAGCTTGAAATCTAACACTACGAGAAGCGACATACTCTTCGAAGAGAAAGAGCGATCCGATAGTAGTGGTAGTCGGTGGTTGAAAAGCTTCCTCTCCGATCGCTGAGAAGTCAGAGTACTGGTACTGGAAACCGATTACCCCTTCAAGAGGGCCTATTTTCTTATGAGCAATCTCGTATCTTGTATCGACTCCTTGGCTCTTGAACTGAGTGCCGGCCTCTGCGCCCTCAAACTCAGTGTGCTCGTAGTCGACAATACCCATCTTGAGCTCCATCGACTTCACTCCATGGAAGGGCTCGAACGCCTTTCCGCGCAGGTCAACCCGCTTTCGCGATGCATCAATACTGATGTCATTCTCTCCATTCGGTACCCCGTAAGTTGAATTGTATTCACTAAGGGCTACCCCGAAGAAACCTGAGTCTCTGATATATGAGGTACCGAAGGTCAGGTTATCGGTGTCCGTGCCAGTAAAGGGAAGCGTGCCCCGGGGCTCAGGATACTCGAGGTCCTCGCCGGAATTCCGTAGGGCAGTGGTACGCGCGAATCCAGGAATATTGATGTCGTCAGTTCGTCGTTTGGTTGCATCAAAGTGGAATGCAAATGAGCCCACTGGAGCGTCGAGACTGAGCACTCCAGCACGTTCTCGATCGACTGTTCCGCCACGGATCTCTGCCTTCCCAGAAACTGGTGCAGCAGGGAGCTCTTCCGGTATTCGGTTGTCGAAAATATTTACCACTCCCCCGACTGCGCTGGTCCCGTACAGCAGGGCGGCAGGTCCCCGGAGTACTTCGATTTTCTGAGCAAGAAGAGGATCGACCGTGACAGCGTGGTCAGGGCTTGTGTTTGAGACATCCTGAGTACCAATTCCATTCTCAAGTACTCGAATACGATCTCCGCCGAGACCTCGAATGATGGGCCGTGTTGCCCCAGGGCCGAAACCACTTGATGCAATTCCAAGCTCGCCGGAGAGAGTTGCCCCAAGAGAGCCCTGAGCTTTTGTTTGGAGCTCGCGCCCCGAGAGGACTGTCACTTGCTCAGCTGACTCAAAGAGGGTGCGATCAAGTGGAGTCGAGGAGACTATGATCTCGTCAAGAGCCTGAGGCGGGTTAAGAGCGAGCTCTTTAGCTTGATCTTCAGCGCATGCTGCACTGTAGGCCCCTACTGTTGAGAGGAGTAGAATCGATACTGTTGACACGCGGGAGCGCGCTACGAAAGAGAGCCACATGATTTCGTTCCCTAGAGAAAAAATTAGAGGAAGTCCGGGCCGCTAAAGAGTGGCGCCGGCGATGAAGTCCGACCTGGTGGTCTGTCTAAGCTAGGGTAGTTCGAGGCGGCGCACCGGAACGTGGAGTGGGAGGATCGATGCAAGTAACGGTGGTCGGAACAATCGAAGAGGAAGTGACGAGAATACTCGGTAGTGGAGCCTCGGGCGCAAGAGCCTGCGAGCTTCCAACGGTCGTCGCAAATCCAAGAGAACAGTGCTCACAGTAGTTATCGTGGTGGTGTGAGTCTCCAGCACTGGACACTGCATGAAAATGGAGAAAGACTGATGAAACAATCATCAGAAAGGCGATCGCCAGCAAGTAGGTCGGTCGATGTGCCGTGCTCTTAATCATCGCGAGGAAATTTCTCTTGTCGTCACGTTACTGCAACTTAGTTGCGTAAGCTAGTACAGCGAGCGCAGTTCGTCAAATAGCGATTTAGCTATTACGGCTGGGCCGAAGGCAATACAAGTGGCTCCTGCTGGGTGGAGCAGTGCAAAGTACCGCCCCCAAGGATCCAGTCCGTACAGTTGACGCCTATAACTTTTCGGTCAGGGAAGAGCTCAGCCAGAATGCCAAGGGCAACCCTATCCTCGGGGTCATTGTAGGTAGGAACCAAGACAAGATTGTTTGCAATGTAGAAGTTCGCGTACCCGGCGGCCAATCTATCTCCATCACAGAATCGTGGCTCAGGCAAAGGCAGGCGAATGATCTCAAGAGCCTCGCCGGACTCGGTTCGAAAGGCGGTGAGCGCTTCGATGTTACCTTCCGTCCGGCTAAACTGCTCCGCATCATGCTGAGGAGCACTTGCGACTAACACCGTCCGTGGTTTTACAAAGCGAGCTACATTATCAATGTGACCGTGCGTATCATCACCTACAAGACCAGCCGGTAGCCAAATTGTTTCATGGGAGCCGAATGAGTTCGAAAACAGCTGTTCGTAATCTTTGCGAAGGAAACCGGGGTTTCGCTCTTGGTCATGAGAGAGGAGACACTCCTCTGTTGCTAGGATCAACCCGTCGCCACTCACGTCGATCATTCCCCCCTCGAAAACAACTTTTCGGTTGTTAATCACAACAGGTTCGTTAGGAATGCCGGTAGTATAGGAAATGAACTGTGGAATGCTTTGATCATGCTCGAACCCCGCAAGCGTCGACCAGCCTGTAAAGTCAAAAGATTTCCACTGTAAAGTACGACCAGCGACACCAATCGGCCCGGAATCACGCAGCCAACTGCGATTGTAGGGTGTTATATGAATGCGAATGTCTCCCGAAATATTCTGCCTCGATAGCCTCGCCTCAACGTCAGACTTCATCTCGTCAGAGAGACACAGGATTTCGACGCACTCGTCACGAGCGAGATGGCGAATCAATTCACAGTAAGCCCACCGCACCGCATCAATCTTTCCAGGAAAATCAGATTCAAGAAATGGCCAAGCAATCCAGGTGGCTCTGTGCGGTTCCCACTCGGCTGGCATACGTTCACCTGTCATTATTCCTCCGGGTTTGGCTACGGTTGTGCGGGGCTCCAGCGACGTTGATCTTGGGTTCCAAGGCGTGTGGCGAATCGATCTTGTATCAGGAGCTCTTTTGGTAGTAGCTGCTGCTCTTCTAGCCAAAGGTAGAGGCGCTCGGCCGCCATTCGGTGCGCAATCTCGTTCGGGTGACGATCTACTCCGGGAATAACCTGCAATCTTTCTAACGGAATCCCGGTGTAAATGCTGGAAAGGTCAATATGCGCCACGGTGAGCGATGTCAGGAGTGCGTTGATTTTTTCGTGAATCGGATAGAAGGGATAGTGAGCGTTCATCG
>JAYVGZ010000521.1:0-6967 GCA_043771805.1 Pseudomonadota bacterium | reverse complement strand
TGAATCCCAAGCCCTGCGGCGCACGGCTTCCAATTTTTGAGTTTCTTTTTCGAGGCATTCAAGAGACGGGGGTACCAAACAAGAGGTACAGTAATCGTTCGTGCATCCATTAAATCAACTGAAAAGGTGTCGTCTGCAAACTTGACGGCTTTAACCCTTTCGTCTGCTGCTGGTGCCAAAATACCCATGCCATGCCTCCAGAAAATTTTTCTGATTTGTTACTAGTAGAGATTGTATCTAGCGAACTTAGACCTTCAATCCAACAATTTGTGCAGGTCGTCATCAGGCTCCCGAAGGCTACAGCTTCCGATCGAAAAAGGAGCGGAGCTCTTGATAACAGAGAGTTGGTTTGACTCGACCACCAAAGCGCCGTAATTCAGCGATTCATCAAAAGAGAGAGCCTTAGCGTCTTCGTTTTCTAAAAGGCCGATAATACTCTCTTTCGAAATCTGATCACCCAATGCTCTTCGGAGCATCACCGCTGCTGCGACGTTGATGAACCCGCCCTTACTGTCGGCTCTTTTCGGGTTGAAGAAGGGATGGTGAAGTCCACCTGTTACCTTGAATGGAAGCTTTGCGTCGCACACCGCAACGACCGCGCCTGCTAGTCGATCGGCATCAATGCCAGTTGGCCCCGTAAGTCGACACTTCAAACCTGCCGCACTAGTGCACCGACTGAGTAGGGTGGTCGTCTCTGTAAGAGTAGCAGCCCAGTTTGCTTGCGAGAGATCAGGCTCAAGAAAAAAGGGGATATTGTGTCGAACAGTGAGACGATCGAACGGCTCTACGAGGGACGAGGCATCTTCGGACGGAACTTTAAGTTCGATAGAACTCACAGCATGCGGCACTCCCTCCTGCTTCTCTGAGGACAAAAAAGAGGAGATCACGTCGTCGACCGATTCAGGTTTCTCGGTTGCAAGAAGAGCTAGACGAAGAGGGCGCATAAATCCAAACGGTCGAAGATCCATGGACAGGAGAGTACGTGCTGTCTCGACCGTCACGACCAGGTCTGCACCAAGAAGCCACGGTCTTCGGAGGCTCGCCGGCAGTCCAGCCGATTCACGCAGTGCATCGTCAAGGGCGAGGGCCGCAGGAGGAAACATCCCCGCGTAGTCAAAGAGCCCCGCAAGCAGCGTTTCAAGGATAATCGGGGTAGGAAAAGATCTCATTGAGTTCCCTCCGGCGTAGTTCTTCGCCGCACTTTCTGGTCGATCGAACCGAAGATGTTGCGCCCCTCTTTGAAGATCGATATCTGTACCGAATCACCATCGACGAGGTAGGGTGTGGAAATACTTCCGGAGCGGATCTTCTCAAGCATGCGTTGTTCCACTAAACAGCTAGAGCCCACCGAGTCATCGCTGTTCGATACCGTTCCACTACCGATAATGGTGCCAGCACTTAAAGGGCGAGTCTTTGCTGCGTGAGCGATAAGGTCGAAGAATGAGAAGTGCATCTCTCCAGCATTCGGCTGGCCGAAGACAGTACCGTTTAGAACAGTTTGAAGTGGCAAGTGCAAACGCCCCTCGCGCCAATCATCGTCAAGGTCGTCGGGAGTAACCGCAAACGGTGAGAATGACGACGGAGGTTTGCTCTGAAAGAAACCGAAGCCCGTCGCGAGTTCACGAGGGATTAATTCACGAAGGCTAATGTCGTTCATCAGAAGTAAGAGCTTTACGTGCTTCGATGCTTCGCTAGCAACTGTACCCATCGGAACGTAGTCCGTAATGACGGCGACTTCACTCTCGAAATCCATCCCGAACGCCGGGTCAATCAGTGGAATGTCGTCAGTCGGGCTGAGTAAATTATCGCTCGCCCCTTGATACATAAGGGGAACGGTATAGAGGTCCCCTGGTGGCTCAGCACCTCTCGCCTTACGAACTAAGAGCACGTGCTGTACGAATGCGCTTCCATCAAGAAGTGCCCAGGTGCGCGGGAGCGGCGCGAGAAATTTTACATCTGTCGTTGGTCGCGTATCGCTCCATTTTCCACTTCGAAGCTCTGCGTCGATGACGCGCAGGCGGGGCTCACTGATATCCCAAGTATCAAGCGCTGCTCTGAGTGAAGAGAACTGTGCGCGGGGTAGCACCGCTAAAGACGTTCTATTCGGGTGCACAAGAACGAGAGTTCCATCTCGATCTTCATCGGAGGTAGAGGAGCCGATCGAGGCAACTATCATAAATTTCCCCTCTCATCTTGATCGCGTTCAATAGCCTCGAAGAGCGCCTTAAAGTTTCCAGCTCCGAACCCTTTTGAACCTTCGCGTTGGATAATCTCAAAAAAAGTAGTCGGTCTGTCCTGTAGAGGCTTCGTAAAGATCTGAAGCAAGTAGCCGTCCTCGTCGCGATCGACAAGGATCCCTAGCCTCTCAATGAGAGCGAGGTCCTCTTTGATGGCTCCGACCCTCGAAGGCACTTTTTCATAGTAGGCTTTGGGAACGAAGAGAAATCTTACCCCACGGGAGCGCAGCGCTGCAACCGTGCTAAGGATGTCCGAAGTAGCGAAGGCGATGTGCTGAACGCCGGGGCCGTTATGAAAATCTAAGTACTCTTCTATCTGAGATTTCCGTTTTCCACTTGCAGGCTCGTTAATCGGGAGTTTAATTTTCCCCAGCCCGCCGTTCATCACCTTCGACATAAGTGCGGAATACTCTGTAGAGATATCTTTATCAGAAAAATGCTTTAGTTGAGTGAACCCAAGGATCCGCTCATAAAAAGACACCCACGTATCCATCTGCCCGAGCTCTACGTTCCCGACCACGTGGTCGATACTTTCGATTCCAGCCTCCGTTAACGGGACTTCGCCAGGGAAGACCTCGCTGTATGGTGCAAAACCAGGTAGGTAGACCCCTTGATACTGCGCACGCTGAATGAAAGAATGAATAGTGTCGCCGTAGGTCGCAATCGCGGCGCTCCGCACGAATCCTGAGCTGTCGCTAAGCTCTACCGGTGAAGCGATCGACGTAGCGCCGCGCCTCATCGCTTCGTAGTACGCAGCCTCGCAGTCCGGTACGGTGAAGGCAACGTCTTTGGTAGAGAATCCGTGGCGGTGAACGAATGATGCAATCGGAGTTCCCGGGCGAAGAGGGGAAGAGAGTTGAATAACGCTGTTGCCCTGCTTCAGGGCGATGCTCACAGAGTCACGGTGGCCTGTTTCAGGGCCGCGGTAAGCGAAGGGAAAAAACCCGAAGGCGTGAGAGAGAAAAAATGCGCTCTGCTTCGCCGACTCAGTGTAGATTTCTACGTGATCAAAGCCGTCGATGCCGAGGGGATCTGACGGGGCAGTTAGCCGTGAGCGTAGCGGATCAAGCCAGGTTGAAGTGAAGGGGGTAGCGTATTTTGCCATCGTAAGCCTTGGAAACATTCGCGTAGGAAGAAGCTACAGTATACCCCGTTTCATGATCTGGGAGCAGTACAAAAGTAGGGTCAAAGGCGCGCGACTATACTTTCAAATGAGGGTCGATCCGTAGTTGTAACGGATAGGCAGTCTTGTGCTAGCTCTCGGAGAGAGGTGATGCGAGCCGAAACATCACCTGACGCTGCTACGCGGTCAAGGAGCTCGCTTAGAAGAATCCCAAACGCACGCACCTCAATTCGCTCTAGCAGGGTTGCCTCTCCTCCCGTCCGGTCATAAAGGGTTGCAGCGCCAAAGTCTCCTAGCAAGGCATCACCCTCCGTACTAACCAGCGTATTGTGAGCATAAAGGTCGCCGTGCATGATTCCTCGAGCGTGGAGGTGCTGGGCCGCCGAAGCGACTCCTTTTGCTATAGCAGTTGCCGCTGTGAGTGAGAACACGCAACCTTCGTCGTATACATCCCGCGTACAGCTAGAAAAATCGGGGGGACTCGCCAGATTCTGGTAGTGAGGTGGAGTGAGCCGAAGTACGAGCGCATCTCGATTCTCTGGATGATCGATCACTCGCCCTAGGGGAGAGATCAGATTCGGGTGAACCCCCGCTGCTTGACACGCAAGGAGTTCATCGCTTGAGTAGCCGTCACTAGTGATGCTGCCCTTAAATACTTTAAGTGCTACCGGTATTGGTAACCCGTGAGGCGACAGCCAATCAGCGTGGTAGATGTTCCCTGACGCGCCGGCTCCGATTGATTCTTTGACCTGCAGATTGCGCCAACTGATCGGGTGCCAATAGACCGGTTGCTCAGAGATGGTCAGCGCCGTAGTAGAAAGCGCGCTGTTTCCAGCATACGCGAGCCATGAAAGCCGGGGCATCGTGAGAAGCCACTCCGGGAGGTTCGACAGTTGGTTTGCGGAGAGTCGAATTAGCTCGAGATTTCTGCAGTCGGCGAGCGAAGTCGGGAGCTCTTGAATTCTGTTCCCAGCGAGAAGTAACTTCTGGAGGCGGAAAAGGGCGCCAATCGAGTTCGGTAGCTTTTTAATCTCATTATCGGTCAAGGTGAGCCACCACAGTGATGGCGGAAGCGAGTCTTCGCGTATTACGTTGATCTGGTTACTCTTCATGCCGAGCATCTCAAGGCTTCGGCACTGTGCAAGAACCGTCGGAACTTCGGTGAATTTGTTGCCGCTTAGAAAGAGCACCTTTAGTTTCGTGAGCGTAGCGAATGCCGACGGCAGAGTAGAGAGGGAGTTGTTCGCAAGGTCAAGCACTTCAAGCGAGTTGGCGAGCATGAAAAGCTCTGGAGGAACTTCGTGCAGTTCACACGAGAGGGTAAGGGAGCGAGATCCTTTTAGTTTGCCCGAGCGAAGCTCGTCTAATGGCGACATTTAGCGAGGGTAGAACGGAGAGGGGCGGGTGGGAAGAGATGGCGGCCAGATAATCCAATTCAAACCATAAGCCCCCCATCAATCCTATTCACCCCTCGCGGATCGCAACCTTCGCCCGTTGGCAAGCTCAAAGCGCCAGATTCAGTTGTGCCTGATCGCTTGCGCTCGTTGCCTCCCTTATCTGATTGAAGCTAATGTATGCCGTTTTCGTGCTCCCTGATGCCCTCGTCTTTTGAAAGGATTTTGACTGTGCTGAACTCCGGAAATCATGTAGCACAACCTGATGGTAGAGAACTGCCAGAGAATGAGCCACTAGCTCTCAACGATTTAGTCGTGACCGCCGAACAGAGTGTCTCAGCGCTCCATGACCCCGTTCGCGAGCGCCCTGAAGAAGAATCAGAGTCAGAATCAGAGCTCCCGATTACCAAGCACCTTCCGGAAATCATAGATCTCGTCGATTCCCACGATGTGACCATCGTCTGTGTGCCCACTGGTGGAGGTAAGACGACTCGACTAACACAGGCACTTGCTCATCGTGGATATCGGGTCTTCTGCACACAACCCACGCGTATCGCTGTGACATCAATGCAGCCTTACGTCGAAAGTCAGTTCGGTGGGACAAATGGGGAACTAGTCGGATACAAGCACGGATGAGGTCAGTTAATAGGACTCGATTTTAAGATTATGATCTGCTCAGATGGGCACCTGCTTGAGAAGGTCGTATCAGAGGGGTATTTCCAAAATTACTCAAGCTCTAATTGCAGCGATGCAATTATTCTGGATGAAGCGCACCTCTTTAACCTGAACATCGAATTTTTTCTTGCTCTGTACCGAAAATACCGCTTCTTAGGGAAAGTGCCTAAGCTCGTCGTTACATCAGCGACAATAGATGCCCATCCACTGGTTCGTTTTCTGAATGAGAACGACGATGGTGTTGATGTTGCTAGGAGGATTCCGGTATTCCGGATTGAGGGGCGCCAGTACGCAATCACTGAGTTGGAGCACGGGGCATCTCGGATGGCGGATATCCTTAAGCAGATTGAGAAAGGCGACGTTTTAGATTTCTACGCGGGTCTTGGCGAGATCCGCCAGATGAGTGATGCGCTGCAGTTAGTGAAACCGCATGCCGTAGTTCTCCCACTTCACGGAAAGCAGCAGCTCGATGTGCAACAGCAGGTTCATGAAGACACAGATATTCCGAAGATTCTCCTGGCTACGAACGTTGCCGAGACTAGCTTGACTATAAAGAACGTAAAAACTGTCATTAATGGAGGACTTGAGCGTAGCTTGCACCTCGACGGCAATGAAGAGATCCTTGAACTAAACAAGAACACCAAAGGAACATTCTTACAAAGGATGGGAAGGACTGGAAGAACGTCTGATGGCTATTTTATAAATTGGGGAGATCCGTTCCATACCCTCAGCGACGGGCATTGGGATATTCAGCACGTCAGCTTGGATGCGCACATTCTTCGCCTAATTGTGGCAGGCGAGGATCCGTACCGGCTGAAGTTCGTGCATGATCCCGGTAAGTCGGCGCTGATGGCTTCGTATGATCGGCTGGCTCGTCTCGGATGCCTAGACGAGATTTATGACCCGACACCCGAGGGGCAATTTGCAGCATCGCTCCCGATCGAGCCGCGCGATGCGCTTATGATTTGGCGGGGTATGGAGCTTCGGAACAGAACTGCAGATCTTGTGGAGGCGCTGGTGGATATTGCTGCGATCCTAAAGGTAAAGGATTTTCGGGAGGGGAGGGGCCGCTCTTTCTTAGGCCTTGTTCCAGACCGTTTGAAGCAGTGGGTCGGGCAATCAGAGAACATTAACAATCTGCTGGCCCTTGAGGCGGTCATGAGTGAAGGCAACAGAGACGCTCGAATTGTATTGATGCAGAACTTCGGTATTCGAGAAGCAGCCGTCGATGAAATTGGGATCGTTCGTGAAACCATAGCGGAAAGGCTCAAGATCCCGCTTGCGCCACTAGGCGTGAGGACCTTTGACTCCGTGCAAATTGATGATTTAGTTGATGCAAGCAGCGCTAATTGGGCAGATCATGTCTATCGATATGTGGGACCTGATAAGAAGGGAGATATCTTGTACAGGAGTGTTTACGAACCCCAGGCACACTTAAGGAAGCTCAATAGATATGCCAGTGTAGGTACCCCAGATCTTGTGACAGGAAAGCCTTTCACCATTGCAAAAGAGGTTTATTGCTACTCCGAGGATGATTA
>JAYVGZ010000520.1:0-3579 GCA_043771805.1 Pseudomonadota bacterium | reverse complement strand
CCTACGTCCACTCAGAAGTACCATTCCTAGGATGAATCACTTTGCGCCACGATTCCAATAACTTGTGTTTCTCTTAGGTAGCGCATTTACTACCATTTTACTTGGGCAATGTTGCTTGAAGAATCAGCCTCGCTTAGGCGTTAGTGCAACATAGGTATTCCCCAGATCCGCTGAACTTTTACGTATTCATGACTAGTGCTTCATTTAAAAAGTTCGTTCACCTAAGGAATACACTGTATCTAAATTGCCCATAGTGTGAAATACCATAGGCGTGTTTAGCCTTACCTCAAATGACCAGCTACGCATCCGTGTGTTGATTAAGACGGGCACGAGTGCCCGAGAGATCAACCGTGCGCACTGTCTTAATATGCGAGAAAAGGGGCGAACAGTAATTGAGATTGGCGAGTCACTTGAACTAACACCTCGTACGGTGATCGACATTTGCTCAGTGTATCAGGAGCGAGGACTTGATGCTGCGTTAGAGGATGAGCCGCGTTCGGGTCGCCCACAGGAGATTGACGCGCGCGTTACTTCACACCTTGTAGCGACCGTATGTTCTGATCCCCCGGAAGGATTTGACCGTTGGACATTGGAGCTCCTTAAGGAGCGGATGATACAAGATAAGGTTGTCGAGTCCATCAGCGTGGGGAGCATATGGCTCATTCTCAAAGAGCATGATCTAAAGCCGTGGCAGCAGAAGATGTGGTGCGTCCCTCACCTCAATGAGGAGTACATCGAGCGGATGGAAAAAGTGCTGGATGTATATGAATTGCCGCTTAATTCCGAGGTTCCAGTGGTCTGTGTTGATGAGAAGCCTGTGGTACTCCATGCAGACGCACGAGCAAGTACGCCGATGGCTGACGGACAGCCAAAGAGAGTTGATTACGAATATCGCCGGAACGGAACCGCGAATGTTTTTTGTGGTGTCGAACCAAAAGCAGGCGTCTATTTCAACAAAGTAACGCCCACAAGATCGGGAGCTGAGTTTGCCCTGTTTCTTGCCGATATCGCCGCTCACTATTCCGATGCGCAAAAAATCATTTTGGTGATGGACAATCTGTCGACACACAAAGAGAAGTCGCTCACAGACTTTTTTGGTGAGGCGAGCGGCAAAAAACTATGGAGTCGCTTCTGTGTCGTCCATACCCCAAAACATGCAAGTTGGCTGAATCAGGCTGAGATCGCAATCGGGATGTATCAGAGGCAATGTATTGGTGGAACGAGAATACCCGACTTGCAGGACCTCACCAAAAAAACCGCCTTCTGGAATCGAGCCGTCAACTCAAAGAAGGCAGTCATTGCCTGGCAGTTTACGAAGCTCGATGCACGTGAAAAACTCGACTATGGGTGAACGAACTTTTTAAATGAAGCACTAGTAACCGCCTAGTAACCGCTCAGGCATCGGCAGTAAAATTCGCCACGCGACCATGCCCCTCAGGGGTCGATTTACAGCTTGTCCGCCGGAGCGTTAGCGAAGGAGGAGAGTAAATCCGGGGTGAAAACAACTAGCCGTTCACAAAAAACAGTCAACGAGCGATCAGCTCGTTGTCGACGAAAGGTTCGCCTGGCTGCAAAAGTTGTTCTCTTCTCTTAACACCTTTGATTTGTGAACAAAAATATACACGTGAACGGGTACCCCAGGCTTTCGTGGACGCCATATCTGCAGTATAGACGTGCTATTACCATGCATAGGAGCTCACATGAAACATTTATTTTTCGGCTTCCTCAGCGCAGCATCTCTTGCGCTTCTTTCTATCGGCGGAGCTTCTGCTCAAAAAACAGTCCTCCTCCCCCTAGGGGCACTCGTTGTGTATTCCGGCGCAGAGTGTGGACAGATTGACGGCACATGGCTGCCTGGAACGATTACGGGAAAGGGGCAATTCGTTAGCTTGAACGCATCGCTCTTAACGCTGAATAAGCAGCTCAAAAAGACTCCGAAGGCAAAAAAAGGCGCAGTTAAGAAAAAGATCGCGGCGTTAAAGAAGCGGATTCTAAGCCAAGCCACCACATGTCAACAGCTCGGAACAGGGATTATAGCTCCCCGAAGCAGTCAGTCCGCCACAGCAGGAGCAACAATAATCGATTGGACTTTCGATCTCCGTAACGCCTCAGCATCAGACTTCGGCTCCGAGCGCTCTTACTTCTGTCCTCCGAATGGCCAGCAAGCTGCTATCTACGGTTCCGACACCTACACCGCCGACTCCGCAGTGTGCCCTGCTGCGGTTCACGCCGGAGTCGTCACATTTCAGCACGGTGGAAACGTAAAGCTCAGGATTAAGGCGGGACTCAATCTCTACTTAGGTGGAATTCGTAACGGTATCACGTCGAGCATTTTGAAGAGCTTCGGTGCCAGCTATTCGTTTATTAATCCCAGCACCGGTAGTGAAGTATCATCGCCAGCGCCAACCATCTTCCCTTGGTCCTCAGATATTGCCGTCTTCAGGGAACGTAGCGGACTAACGCTCACTTTCATCTGTCCAGCGAATGGGTCCGCTGGAACGATCTACGGAACGGATACGTATACAGATGATTCCGAGGTATGCGCAGCAGCAGCTCATGCGGGAATAACGAGTGTTTTGAGAGGTGGAGAAGTACGAGTAGTCGTCTCGCCAGGCGCTGCAAGCTACACGGCTTCAACCCGAAACGGTATTTCTTCATTCAGCTACGGTAGCTGGCCGGGAAGCATTTTGTTCCAATAAGCACATAAGCACGCCGGAAAGGTTGGGATCTAAGGAGATGGATGCGGTCTCTAGAAATCTAAATTAGTCCGGCGATGCTTCACCTATCCATGGGATACCCTCCTTCCGTAACCTACGGAAACGAGCTTCCCCCGCTCCAGCTAAACGAGTTACTAGAGTCCGAATGTGGCGGTGTTGAAAGTACCCTGCACCAGCGGACGGGGGGCCACCGGGGCGTATGCACATAAAGAACGGTGTAGGATTGGTGCGTATAGCGCGTCGTTAGTATGGTAAGGTCGTTGACGAAATAATTCCTGCATTAACTAGGCTCACCCTGAGGATCCCATGTGCTACTCCGCAATGGTCGAACAGAGGGCGAAGGAATATGCCGCCAAATATGGCGGCAGAGTTCAATCTGACCTCTTCTATAATCTATTCCTTCGCCGTGAAAGCGGGGAACGGTTGTATCTCAACAAAGCACCCGCCACTGGTACCCCCCAACTCCCCCTAAGTTGTTTTACCAAGAAACTCCGCAACTCCTCTCCACTGGTTCCAAATACCAGCGCATGAGAAATCCACGAGAGTTAGATCAACTTGTTTTTGAAATTACCACTTCATTAAGATGTCGAGGGCTTACTACGAGCCATATTGTAAGGTCTCTTACTCGAGCCATGAAATCACTCCGAGCTTAGCTAGCAGCTCTGCATTTTGCGCTTCCATCTTTTTCCCATACGCACGAAATACGTTTTATTGTAACCGACTCTGTCGACCCAAATTGCGGTTCTCACAAATTACTGTTGGAATCACCGCGCCTAGTCTGAGAACTTGACAGGCTGTAACACTATCAGTTACACTTTAGGTAGTGATAAAGAGCTTTTCGAATAGGGGCCTGGAACGATTT
>JAYVGZ010000519.1:0-8542 GCA_043771805.1 Pseudomonadota bacterium | reverse complement strand
TTACTACGACCTCGGGTGTACGCGACGATCCATGATATCTACACCTTTTGGGTACTCCAAAACAAATGCGGCGGGAGGCGGCGTAACCCCCTTTGAAGTTATGCCCTCAAACACTATTGCAGTAACGTTCCCCCCCAGGGACGCTACTTTCGCCCCTTTAGGCACTGCTGCCCCCTCATCGACCAACAGATCGAAACCCGAAAGCTCCCCTACGCCCTTGTTATCACCCGCCTTTAGACGAGGAACGAGTGACAGAACTACCCCGTCCGTAGAGCGACACGCCCCTTTAAAATCAAAATCACGGGCAAGACTTCCGAGCCCCATCATAAAGGAGATTGGAAGGTCAGAAAGGAGCACTTCGCCGATATCGTCGATCATCACCTGTCTTTTATCGATCTGGTACAGCCACAAGGTTTGATCCCGGATGACCACAACTTGAGGTTTCGGTTCCGTGTACTCCCACCGCATCTGCCCCGGGCGCGCAAACCACATCTCGCCGGAGCTCGCCTCTGATACGTCGAGTGCAGCGAGGAAGGACTCCTGTCGAAACGAACCGTGCAACGCTTCAAATCCGGTGTAGGAAGCCTGAAGTTTGGTCAATAGTGCTTCCCCCTCTTTCTTGAGGAGGGTGCTCTTTTCGGCGCATTCGAAAGATCTCATTTGGGCGGAAAGAGGGAGTGCGGTCGTAGTGCAAAAAAACAGCGCCGGAATGAGGCTGATGGCGAAGAGAAAGAGGGAGGAAGGGGAGCGGACGCCGCCATGCTGGGTCGAACGACACGTTAACTTCGAACAGATCATCAAAAACTACCTTCGTTATGCAAAAGAAAAAGAATCCGATTATCGGCAAGAACTGCAACGCATGGACCTTGAAATGCCCACGCGCTGAACGATAAGAGGGTAATAGTGCCCGAATGCACTGCCATGGCCAACTCCCTTCTCATTGCCTCTAATTTGATATCTGACGCCATCGAGCGCGTTGCCATTCGATGCGGCCTCGGCCCCACAGTGGACGCCAAACTCGGGGGGGGGGCAGCCGTCGGCAAATACTTGAGCGGCGCCGATTGTTCTACTCACCGGAGCTAATTCGGAGTCTTTCGCGCATAATATACAGTATCCACGCCAGGTCCCCGATCGTCGATTAGTTCCTTAACAAGGGTAAAATTCAGCTTATCAAGTAATCGCAAGTGGTTCTCATTCAGGCTCCAGGTTCGTGTCGCCGTCACCGGCGAGCTTATTTCTGCAGGTAAGGCATTTAACATAAAATCGTAAAATGCTGAACAAATGCCCTTTCCTCGTTGACTAGGATCAACGCAGATCGTCGTGATGTAGTTTGCTGGACTCCATTCGCCTAGTTCTTGCATTTGGAAAGAGTGGCGAAATGACATGAAACCAACGATTTCCGATCCCTCTCGTGCGATCAAAAGTACTTGATTTCTCATCTCCGAAAAGTAGGCTTCCAGTGAGCCGGTGGTATTTGTCACGGCAAAGCTTGTTGAAACAGAGCTATCCCGAGCGCTTAGCGGCGGATAGAAATCTTGATCGCAAGCACAAAGGATTTTGTAGACAGAATCCGCCGTGTTCTTATCTTCAAAACTTGCAATTTCAATCGAAAAGGTCATGTTTTTAATTACTATAGAACGTTTCTGGAAGGGGGTGCGTCAGCAAGCCCTTTCCCAGATTTGTCACGCGTTTGTTGCACGTCAAGTACGGTCGAATGCTTCCACCAGGGTTGCCGAGTCAAGATATTCTTCAAAAGAAACGACATACTCGTTTTCAATCTTGAACACGTGGCACCACTCTGTCGAGTAAGCCACACCATTCCTCTTCACCCGAGCATCTTCATCGCCTCTGACAACCACGACCTTGCCGCCATCAATAAACTCTAGTGGTTCAAAGCGAGTTATCTCGGCTGCGTCCGTGAGCCCAACTAAGAACTGTTCAAAACCTTCACGACCTATGAAGGTGCCGAAGAATGGATAATTTTCAGGGCCGACGATTCTCCAATGTACCTTGGGATGTAACCGCTCCAAAACAGCCGGAATGTTACCTGAAGCAAAGTTTGAGTAGATTTCGCGAACAATTTCAATTCTAGACACCGTCTTCATACAAATTCTTTCCAACGCATAACAGAATGCTAAGCTGACTTGCGCCGCTTTTGTGGCGGCACATCCAGCTTTTTATTAAGTCCCTTCTTTGCCGCTACGTACAAAGTCTCCGGCGCGATATCGGCCCCGTTGGGCCATGCAACAGTACTACCATCGAGAAAAAACTTCTTAAAAAAACTTTTCTGCTTCAGGGGCTCAAAAACCTCTCCCCTAAGCCATGCAGAAAAATCCACAGTAGATCGCACCCCGTCATCAAAGGTCAGGTCGATTAAATAATCTTTGACGTATGTCGCTTTAATGACGCTTGTGAGCGGCTTCATATTATTCCAGGGGTCGAATTAAATTGAGGGGCTTGCGAGCCTCAGTACGTTTCCAGTTTACCATAAGTTCATGTTTATGAAGAACAGCCCATTCCTTAATGAGCCGAAGTGCAACAGTAGAGCTTATGTTCCCTGCGGTTTGACGGCCGGCGAAATCAAACGCTCCCTTCTGCCCTTGGTACTCCGCGTGAAAATGCGGTGGCCGGTGGTCATCGTAGTACATCTTGATGACGATGCCGAAAAATATAGATATTGCTGGCATTTGTGAATTTTACTTTAGAAGCCTTACAAAGTCCTAAGGAGTGCGAATCCACTCAGAGGATAATTTGCATTCCTTAACCATGAGAACGTAAAAAGGAGCTCCGTTGGTCATACCAAAATACGTGCGGGGCAAACGTTACAGGCTCTTCAACTCCGGCGGCAATGGTATTTTAGGTGCCTCCAGCGCTGAGAAGAAAGATTTTCATACCGCGCAATCATGCAAATATGCCGACTATCCCAAAAACAGGTTAATTCCCCCACTCGATTCCACGAAGAGCCTCTTTCTTGTCCGCAGCCTGGTGGAATACCAATCCCGATGATACCGTTTCCTACGCCCGCCTTTCACCTCAATTGAGTCTTCACTCGTTATACTCCTCCACACCACACCCCTACCAGAACAGCTCACCGACATCCAACAAGAGCTCCTCGCATTCGGCTCCGAGGTCATCAGTCAAACCCGAGCACTGATCCTCAACCTGTGGCACCTCAGCTCCTTCTCCTTTGAGATGAAAACAGACAACACGCCAGTCAGTGAGGTAGACCTCCGGTGTGAAGAGCTCGTGCGAAAACTTGTCAAATCCCGGTATCCCGAGCATGGAATCATCGGTGAGGAACTAGGAGTTGAGAACGGCGACCGGGATTTCGTATGGACAATCGACCCAATCGACGGCACACAAAATCTCATCAACAGAATACCCACGTTCGGTACTATTCTTGGTCTTCTGTACCGCGGAAAACCAGTCATGGGGTGGATTGACCATCCAGTCTTGGATCTGCAACTAACTGGCGGCTTGGGGCTTGGTACCTTCCAGAACGGCAAACCGGTTCACCTCTCGGACCTCACAACTGAAATCCTTTCACCGAGTGACGTCATCGGGACAAACTGCCCCGCTACCTTCGGCAGGTCTGGCCAAGTCGACGTACTGTGGGACATCTTACGTTTTCATCCGCACTCACGAATTTACTACGATGTATTTGCACACACGCTTGCAATAACCGGTTCGCTCGCAGTAATGGTCGAGTACAACTTAAAAATTTGGGACATCGCAGCGTCGCAGGCCCTCGTTGAAGCGGCAGGGGGCGAGTATAGAGAGATCTCACGGGGCGAGAATGCTGAAGGGTACGCACTGTATAATGCTGTCTTTGGAAAGCTGCGGGCCGTGGGGTTGATCTCAAGTATCCTGCGATAGCCTAACACTTACGTTGTTTGACCAACCAGGTACGCGACCCACCGCTCAACGGCCTCGCCGCGGGCACGCAGATTAAACACTCCACTCCCCGACCCGTTGCGGCCGGTACCTTCCCAGTACACCTTGGTGTCTTTGAAGCCAGCCTCAAGCATTAAGTCCCTCAGCTCAGCAAGGCTCCACATCCGCCAATCGTATGAGAAGACCCGATTGCGCTTGCGGCCACCCTTAGGCTTGAAATGAATACTAAACCGAGCTCGATTGCTTATCGAATCAAAACTCTCCTGCTCCCAGTAGTAGGTGAGCCCAGAAAGTTTTCTTGATTCAATTGAAGGCTTGCCACACATCGGACCGCCGAAACAGTCAATAATAAGGATGCCACCGGGGCGCAAGGATTGACGAACAGCTTCAAAATACCGCAGCAAGGTCTCGCGCGATTGAAAAACGAAGTAGCTGTAATTGAATGCACACACAATATCTGCCTTCGCTGTGGTTCGAGCCAATACATTTTGTTCAGCGATCGTCACCCGTCGTTGTTCAGACTCACAGAGAGCAGAGAGATAGTTCTCTACTCCGTAGGCTAAGGGCTCAGGGTCGATATCCATTCCAATTGCGCGGTTCTCGTTACTGAGCTTCACCCACTCGCAACACAGCTCAAATGTTCCGCAGAAATCTTCGCGCATCGTTATCGGTTCACGGTGTATAAGGTCTCGGTACAACCGTCTCATAAATCGCACATCGTGGTGGGGCGACTGAACTGCGATGGAGTACGCGGCGTACTTGTCAAACGCAGTCGAAGCTTGTGACTTCGTACCCTTACTACGCTTTAATGAAACCGTGTCGTCATTGAGAACTGGGAGTTCAGGCAGGGCTCGCGGGGAAAGCGCTTTCGCTCGGGCGGTGCGGGAGGCGGATTTCGAATTCATGTGTTGTCCTTTACTGAGGCTAGCGAGGAGGTATCGGTTATAGCGCTTCAAGCCGTTACTGTAACGCAGGTGTCGAGCTGAGGCATCCGGTCTCGTAGCAGGACAGCTCACGGGGTCCTGAGGTCAGCACCCCCTTCAGTCTACCTTGACGTTGTAAAGCTCGAAGAGACGTCACGCACGAAGGATGCCATCGATAATACTATGGTTAAAATACGAGCCATTCCTGGAATGGCCCACTACTTTCTGTGATCTAGCTCACACGGCACGTTGCATATTGTCAGCAAGCGCTAAGCCTTCTGAGAAATGTGACGATACTACTGTGGGCCAGCAGAGAAAATCCTTGTATCATATTGATATATCTATATATCTTTTCCGCGCTTGGAGCGGTTCTTGCATCTCATTTAAGAAACAAAGCAACGAACGCGCGATCACCACAATGAGACCGCGTACATAATCAAGAAGGAAGTCCAACAAATGAACTACTTAAAACAGAAATCACTCCTGAGACTTTTTGCGGGGTGCACTGCACTCGGAGTCACAATGACCGCAGCACAAGCTCAGACCGCACTTCCTTCCTGCACCCTTGCGGAAATCACAGCAGCCATAACCACTGGAACGTCAGCAGCGTGCAGCACAGCAGGCGCCGTAGTGTACGGAACCGACCCAACAGCCTGGGTCGTAAGCCAGTGCGGAACGTTTGCGGTACCGAACCAAGACCCCGCCACGACAGAGAAGAATAAGAAGGCCTGCATCACGTGTGCTAAAGATCAATCGGTCGCCTTTTTTTCCGCTGCAAAGGCCCGCTTGATAACCGTTTCAACGAAGAAGCTAGGCCTCAGCGCGATTAAAAAATTGTGTGGCCAGACCGATACTGGTGATTCCAACTCTGGATCACCTGACGCGCCGAAGCTCCCAGAGAAAAGCGAGCCGTTGAAGCAGCTCTTTGAGCAGGTTCGGCAGTGTCTGCCCTCGGATCGCAGTCAGGCTACCGATGCTGCTCAGTGCGTCACGTGCGTAACTGGTGCCTTTGATGCAGCAAAAACCGCGAGTGTGATTAACCCCGCTCAGTATTCTGCCTACCTCGCTAATGCTACGCGCATCTGTACGGAAGACCGTGGAAAGAAGAACCCTGCGGAGGGTACCCCACCGGCGGGAAAACCGAGTGATGGGAAACCCGGCGACGACTCTGGTGAGCAACCTGGTCCTCCAGTTGGAACACCGACACCTGTCGCAAAGCCACCTGCGGGTGACAATTCTGCTTACAGATTGTTTACCGAGGGACTCGTGTCATGCGTCACCAAGTTTAAGTTTACGGGGGATGCGGCTATCGTCGATCAGTGTAAGCAGTGCGTTAAAGGTGTCTCCGTACCGACGTCGGGGGTTGATCCGAAGCAGATTACGGCTGCCCTCACTTACGTAAATGCGCGATGCGAGGGGAAGAGCGGGGTATAGTAAATAGCGATCCGCTAAGAGCCTTTTGAAGACGTGTATGTCGAGGAACGGCGTACACGTCTCATTTTTTTCAGTTCGAAGAGGTACTCGTGCTGCGTGAGCGATGCCTCTTAGAGACTTTAGTGGAGATTGGGTGGTGTCAGCCAATACTGAATAGGGATATCCTACCTCGCAGTAGATATCTCTCGCACAGGATAGTTTCTGACAACGACTTCGAGCAAAGTTAATCGCCTGCGTTTTGTCCTGGTCCTGGTTACACTCTCCCTTGGTGCAGCGAGCTTCGGCCTGTCGCAGCTCTTCAGCGCCTCTGGATTTGTGTACTATGTAAACGGCTACGACGAGTGTAACTACCTTCAATACTGGTTTTCTCGACTCAATCAATCTGTCGCATGGCGACCCGGTCAAGCGCTCGTTACCCTGCTACACGAGCTGGGAATATCTGGGGGTAGCATCAACCTACTCTTCGATGCGCTCTGCCCTCCAATCCTGTTTATTCTCATCGTTCGCATAGTGAAAGCCGCTAAGCTGTGTCCGCACAATTCCGAGGTTGCGGCACTTGTGATACTGCTTTTTCCTATTTTCATTTCAGCGTTGAACCCGATCCTCGCGCAATCACGTAACCTCTGGATTGCGACAGACTCATATTCCTGGATAACAATACCCGAGGGAACACAACTTGCGTGGTGGCGGACACCGGAACCGCAGGTCTCCTACCTTGTTCTTTCGCTCCTCGCGTTGTTAGCCATCCGCATTCAATCGATTACGCCAATTCTCTTGGGCATTCCCCTCCTCTACAGTTTCGTAGGCCTTCCATGCCTGTTCCTATGCGGCTGTTGGAGCCTCCGATCACTCGGAAGGTATCGAATGGTTGTTTCGGCGCTCGCCTGCTCCGGCTGCGTTTTGCTCTACACTCGATATGGCGCGTCGAATGAAACTCTCAATTTGACCGCTAGGTCGCACCTCCCCTTACTTTCATGGTGCGGAATCCTGAACCTGTATCTCTGGACAAAGCTGAAAGGGAAACTTGAAAAAAGTCGATACTCGTGGTGCGAGGCCCTCGTATGGGCCCCATGGTTTGCTGCAAATCAGCAAATCATCTCTGGTGTGATTATTGTTCCAAGCAATGGTGAACAGTACGCGGGGCTGTTCACCACTTCTATACTGGTTGCTGCGACACTCTTCGGTGAAAGAAGCAGAATCATTACTTCAGGCCGAAGCGCCGTAGTAGCCACTGGGTTGCTTTGCGCCTACGTCGGTTGCGCATGCCAGGTTTTTACCGAGAACGTCCGCTGGAATATTGTTCTTCCACTGACACCCTCGCTACTCTCGGACCTCGCCACTCGGTCTTCGCAGGTTGCAGTAAACGACGTCTATCTGAGCACTACCTTAAGTCTCCTTTACCCGAAACAATCAGCTCTGCTCTTCTCATTCCCGAAAGTGTACCTGGGCGAGGCGGCGCGTTCGATTACCCAGTATCGATGTGCAAAGGCTGCGCTCTCAAGAGATCCCCTTTTAAGAGCGGCGTTTGAGCCACTTTTTATCCATCTCGACGGAGCATACCTTCACGAAACCGAAGACAACCCCCTTAACCACCTAGGACGAATGCAGTTTGGCACTCGCACCCACGACACCTCGGCGCTTGATGACGAGGTCTTGTGCCCTCCTGTACAGGTGATCCCCTATCTTGTGACAGGGAAAGGATATTAGAGATATTCACTTTTACTGACCTTCCCACGCTTTGTTATACTTTCGTTAGGTCCATGGGACCAATCTGTTTTCTCCCGAATACATACCCTTCTCTACAATGTCTGCTCATATGGAGGGTTTATGACGTCAAAAACGGCTCTGTCACTCGCTAGCTTTCTCTTTTGTGTTGCTACAACTGCAGTAGCGCAAAATGGTTACACCATTAAAGAGGTAGCGCGCGCTAATTCGCCCCTTTTACTTGATGTAGTGCAGAGCAATGCGGCTGGATGGATTGTAACATCGAAACCTGGAGCGCCAGAAACCGACACAAGGGAGGAACTGCTTGGGCCCGGGGGATACCGGCGGGATATCTCTGCATTTACAACGCCCCCAGAAACGAATTCCCCGGAGTATATCTATCCGCTCGCAGTGACCACGGAAGGTTCAGTATATCTCGAGCGAGGAGTGTACTCTGCCACTAAAAAGGGAACGAAAGAGATCTCCTTTCTGTCAGAGCGGAAGCTCCTGAAGTTGGAGCGAGACGCATCCGCCCTAACCGAGATCCTCTCGCTGAAGACGGACAACACTATCGATGACGGGCTCCT
>JAYVGZ010000518.1:0-4374 GCA_043771805.1 Pseudomonadota bacterium | reverse complement strand
CAATTTTCGAAGCACCGCTGGGCCTACTAACCCGCCAACACCGTTTCCAGCGTCGACCACCACTTTGAGCTTTCGAGTACCCATCTCAGGTTTTGAGTTCTCTACTAAGTAATCGATGTACTCAGCTGCAATTTCTAAATTTGAAATTGTACCCCCAGAGCCACTGGGCGGGGTGATAACAACCTCTTCGCACAGTTTTTTGAGCGCCTGAATGTCAGGACCCGAAAGAGTATCTTTTCCGAGAAGGATCTTAAAACCGTTCATGTCGGCGGGATTGTGGCTTCCAGTTACCTGGATGCCGCCGTCCAGGTCGTGAGTGAAAACAGCGAAATAAAGTTGGGGTGTTGGCCCCATTCCCGTCAGCACCACGTTAAGCCCCTGATCGGCGATTCCTTCCGCGAGGGCCTGAGCATAGCCGGGCGAACTTAGTCGACAGTCTCTCCCGACGCCGATTCTTTTCCCTTTGGCACCCGGTGAGCGCTCTAGGCACAAGGCCCCGTAGGCGCGCCCGAGAATACGTGCGAATTCGTTGGTTAGTTCGGTATCTACAGTGCCTCGAATATCGTATTCGCGAAAAATTACCGGATTAATCTGCATAAACGTCGAAATCCTTTACAGCTTTTTATCTACCGAATGATTCTTGTACAGATCAGTCACGAAAAAAGACGTGAGCCGCTCCTGAGTCTTCTGTTGTTGGATAAGTTTGCGAGCTTCAGCGTGGAGTGCTTCCTTCACTTCATCTTCGTCCACGTCCTCTTCGCTGTCACCTTCCTTGCGGCCGATCCTTTGCTCTAAGAAAAAAATCTGACTACCTGCAGCAGTCAAAATCGGTTTGCTGTGGCTGCGTTCCTTCAGGGGTAAAACCGCATCTGCGATCTCACGGCTGAGATCCTTCTCAGCAATCAGGCCGAGGGAACCGCCATCAGCGGCGTCAGGGCTATCTGAGTACTGCCGAGCCACCTCATCGAAACCCCTTCCTGATGAGAGGTCTCCATCGATAAGTGCCAAACGAGCTGAGATCTCCTCTTGAGAACGACCTGTTGAGGCGACCAGAATCTGACGCAATCGGAGCGATATACCCGGCTGAGCGAGGTGTGGATGATCAGTAATGTAGGCGTCAATCTCAGCATCAGAGACGCTTACTCCGCCGCGGGTCACTCCACCAGCGAGCTTCGTCTTTAAAATATCCAACTTCACTTGCGATTTGTAGCTTGCAAAATCTTTCCCCTCGGTCGCCAGGGCTTTTTCAAATTCAGGGCGAGAGAGCTTGTTTCGTGCTGCAACCTCGCTGACGTACTCCTCTACCTCGGCGTCAGATGCCGAGAGGCGCTTGGAATTGGCTTCTTCCTCAATTAACTTCTCAAGGATCATGGCATCAAGCGCCTTTTGGGCCTCTTGGTCTTGCGCGGCTTGCTGAAAGGTGAGCTTTCGCCGGGGGGTTAGTCGAGCTGAGAGGTCGGTTAAAGTAATCGGCTTGTCGTCTACGGAGGCGACTACAGCGTCGATCACGATTTCGGAGGCCGAGGTTGGGGGTATTTCGGAAACAGCCCTTGAGCTTATCGAAGCTGCGAAGAGTGCAGCGAAGGCAACAGTGAAGGGGAAGCGGGGGTAGGCGGCTGGCTTCTGTATAATTGGGTTTTTCATAGGTTGCGGGATGTTATTGGGTGGGAGAGAGATTGGCAAGTCGATCAGCGAACGGTTTCGAGGCAGGATGTTCGCGAAAGCGGGCCTTCAATGGAGCAACTCCTCACTACTGCTTGATGAAGTCTTTCCGTTCGGGCAGGATTCCGCAGACAAGTTGCGTGATGAGTTAGCGGTTTCACCATGGTTTCACCCTCCATTTCGTCAAAATCAACGTTTGAATGCGAGGAGCTCTCACATTACCCCGGTCTCAAGAGTGCCCTTGAAAATCCTGCGAACGCGCACCTCGTTGCGGCCCCCGGGCACCACTTGAATATCTTAAGCAGGGAAGGGTGTCTCGGCGAGTACCGAGAGTTGTGGCGCAATCGTCCATCTCTCTTGGAGTACCCCTGCGTGGCCGACCTTAACCGCCTGCTCAATACCGGGGCTGTTGCCAACACCACTTGCACAAGCTTCGCCGGGATACTTTATCCGCGGCGAGTTTCTGATCGTAGCGCTCATCGGTAACAGCCCATCGTGCGGTTATGTGCCAAACAACGGACGGCTTCGAGATGCCTTCAAGAGAGAGTTACGGTTGCTGGCCGACAAAGAAATCCTTTACCGCCTCACTGATGTTTTACCGAGCGACTTTTTCTTTCTCGGGGAGCGGCCTGCACATGCGGCACGGGGTGCGGCGTATCTTCTTCAGAACCGCGAGCTTCTTAATGAGAATTGTTGGTTGATCTCCGATACGCTGGAGGCCGGGTGCACCGTGACTGCCCTCGTTCCGAACACGAGCTCTCCGGATGAGTTTACGGTTATCAGAAATATTATTAATCAGGCTGTACCTGGTAACCCGAAGCTCTCGGTGGGGCTTATGGTAGAGACGGAGTTCGCCTCCAAAAATTTGCATCTCTTTAGCAATGCTGCCGCCTTCTTTCCGGGTCCGAGTGACCTTATTGCAGAGAAACGGGACGTTGGACGCGGGGCCTTCACGGGGCACATGGTTGCTGGGGGAATCCTGGAAGCGATCTGCGCTGACTTTCTTGGCGGTCTTCAAGATCTCGCATGCCCGCGACCGATCTTCACTATTAAGGATATGAACAATAGATTAATGACGACACCCGAAGTGTGGCGCACCTATGTGTACACATCACCCGAGCGGTTTTTGACGGCGAAGGAGCAGCAGGACATTCTTGGAGTTAAGTCGGTAAGCTAGACGGTGGATTCCTACTCAAAACAGGTGAGCAGAATTTTCACCCGTGATTCGTTGACTTTCCTTTTCGAGAACACGGCAATGCTCCTCCATGCCGGTGTGAAATCTCGCTGCTAGGTCAGCTGGCGGCGCAGATAGCAAAAAGCCGCGATCTTTCAGGTTGCTCTTCCGAACCAGTTCGTAGGCCGCTTCCAGGCATCGACCGGCAAATTTTAAATGTGCCGAATCCCAGTTCGAAAACATCAAACGTTCCGGGATATCAAATCGGTTTTTCCGGAAGGAGCTGTGAAGCTCTCTGGCCATCCAGTCGAGGCGCCCTTTTTTGCTCTCGACATACTCTAGATAAGATTGCTGGAGCTTTCCGGCCTCGACTTCAATTTCGATTTTCCCGATAGCACCTTCTAGGTAGCCAGATAAGAATGATTCAAAGGGTCGATAGGTACTTTCGGAGGCCATCACCGATCTCCGAGTCGTCAATAGTCGGAACTAGGTAGTAGGTGCCTGAACCAGCTTCTGTATGCTCGTTCTCTCCCGAAACTTCCATAACACAGAAGCATGGAAATTCATCCTCAGTCAGAATAATGCAACAAACTACCACCACACCGCCAACGCGTGACCTACAACTGTACGCTGGAGATCCAGCGGTGATGTTGTATGCGGGGTACAACCCGCAGTTGCGCCGCGAGATCGGAAGTCCATTCCACCGGACGGTCCCGGGCCCCCATCCCCTGGTCTCGTTCGAAACTGGAAGACATCCATCGTTGCGGGTTTTTCAGGGTGAGTTGAAGGAGAGATTCGTTCAGCTGTTCGCGGATATTCTGTACCTGAGTACTCATGCCGACGCCGGCAACGCTCTGGCGCCGAGGCAGCCGGGTGCAGAGAGATTCTCTTCGCTGCCCGCTCGAGAGCGGCTGCTTATCGATATGAGCGCGTGCGAGTTGGTTGATAACGTAATGCTTCTGAATGATGAGGCACTCGTAGCCCTTCGACTTACGGGGAAGCAGCTTTTGAAAACTGAGGGTATAGGTGAAGACCGCGAGAAGGTTGGGCAGTTCCTTCGAGAGGAGCTCGTCCTTTACTTGGGGCAGGAGGGAAAACATGCGATTCGGAGTATCGCAGAGCTTACACGGACCATTTTCCCCGTGACTGAAGTCGAGCCTGAGTTACCGCTCTCAATCAAACAATTGGTCGATCTACCCGATGATACTTTTACGGGAACCCTCGCGCGGCTTTTCGCGCTAATGAAACCAGCTGATTTTGAGCGATTGCATGTGAGCGCAAGCAGGGAAGTATCAGGTTTGCCGCCGATTTTTCGGATATTTTCGCCGGCTGACTTCGTCGCGCTATCCGACTTTGAATTGAAGGGGTGGATGACGAGTAAGGAGTTAGAGCTAGGGGGGCCAACTCATGCAGGGTATGTGTCGTGGGCTACCAACCACTCAGTCCTGGAGAAAGATAAGCCGTTTAGAGTTCTGCTTACCCTACAGCACGTTCGCACGATGCGGTTTTGGGGCCCAGAGATACTCACTGCGCTGACG
>JAYVGZ010000517.1:0-10783 GCA_043771805.1 Pseudomonadota bacterium | reverse complement strand
GGATGAAGCCACGAGCTGGATTGATCTTTCGGGTCCCCAAAATGGTCCTCCTGAACGCTATCGAACCGAGAGCGCACCATTTGCGAACGACCTAGCTCGACTACCTCGACAAGGGTGGTACCTTTTAAATGGTCTGCAGATAGACCAATCGATACTGAGTCCTAGGCTTCGGCTAACGTCAATTGACGAATCGACTACCCTACTCGGCTCGGCTCCTTGGCTGGGCGTATACATGGAAGAACTCGAATCTGCTGGGCGAAGGTTCTCTGCTCTGAAGACGTATGCTGAGCAGAATCAACTACTGCCTCAACCTCTTCGCGCATTGAGCGGGAAATTCACCAACCTCTATGAAGTCTTTTCCGCGGTGGAGACCGGCTGCCGTTTTTTCTCAAATCGGGCGCCCGGTTTAAGACCAACGCGCCCATCCGACATAGCGACATTCGTTGCCCATAAATCTCTCGAGCTTTTGAGCCTTACAAGTAGCCGTGCCCTCGAGGAAGTTCGCGGATTGTGTAAGCACTATCCTGAGGGGTAGCGCTCGCTTCTGCTGGTAGCGGCAATCTAGATTGGTACTGCGGCTCGTGCGAATTTTGCTCGCAAGACCCGCATATCTTCGTTGGGCAGACACCGTGAGCCGATTGTCACGACTTGGAGAGCTCGAGGGGCTTCCTTCGATGCCGATATAGTTAAGTATTTGCGACGCTTACTTTCCATCGCTGCCAAACCAGTGACGCGCCTCATCCGTTACCAATACCATCCTCGAAGAACGAGGGTTGTTCCGCGCATGCAAGAGTGACAGGCTACCGCCAACCTCGCGCAAGCGCGAAAAGATTGGTGCGCGGCGGCATTTACTGTCTACTGAGATCTATGGAGCTATTTATGAACACTTGCCTGAGCCATGCGGGAAAAATATTCGCAGTCACGCTCTTACTTTCGAGCGTCTCTGGCTGTAGCTCACTCAATGTGGGCGGCATCGGAATCGGTAATGCGGTGGGTTCGGCAACGGATTTATATAAAGCTGCGACTTTAGGTGATGCCGAAATTAAGACAATGGCGCTCGAAGCTGCTGCTGAATCTGATCGATCTAACAAAGTTTTAAGTTCAGGGCCCTACGTCGCGCGGCTTAGCAAGATTGCCGGTCAGCTTAAGAGTTACGATAGTCTTCAGCTGAACTTTAAGGTCTACCAGACTAAGGACATCAATGCCTTCGCGCTTGCGAACGGTAGCGTACGTGTCTACTCAGGGTTAATGGATCTCATGACTGACGACGAGTTGTTCTTTGTCCTTGGGCATGAAGCAGGTCACGTAAAATTAGGGCATTCAAAACACCAGGTGCAGCTAGCATACAGTGCCTCGGCTGTTAGAAAGGGCGTGGCTGCGTCGGGAACGGTAGCTGGAGCACTCGCTGCCTCTGAAATTGGCGCCTTTACAGAGGATCTCGTAAACGCACAGTTCTCTCAGAGTGAAGAGACCGAGTCAGACGAATACGGATTGGCTGCACTTAAGAAGTTTGGGAGACCTAAAACAGCTGGCCCAGCTGCTCTACGAAAACTTGCAAAACTTGGAGGCGACCACTCCTTCCTCTCTAGCCATCCAGATCCTGAAGATCGCGCGGCTAATCTTGAAAGTTTGAAATAGTTCAGGCGGATAAATTCAAAAGTGAGTTGGCTAGGGGAGGTGCGCCTCTCCTAGCTACTCTGCAGCTACGTTACGCCATCAGCGATCTCAGTTGACCAGCTACCCGCGGTACGCCTTCTGTCGCAGCCGCCGTTACGACATGGAATGACTCATCAGCTACGAATGCCGGCTGAGGATCGACTAAAAATTTCATCGCATCAATCGGCACACACTCTACGAGACTTGCGGCGGGGTACACCTCCAGAGAGGTTCCAACAACGAGAAAAATATCGGCGCTACGTGTAATTTCGATTGCCTTTTCCATCATCGGCACCGGTTCTCCAAACCACACGACGTGTGGTCGAAGTTGAGAACCTAAGCGACACGTATCGCTCAGATGAATATCGCGCGTACCGATCTCCGTTATGATTGACGGGTCTCTACTGCTCCGAGCCTTCACTATCTCGCCGTGCAAATGGATGATTTTCGTGCTTCCTGCACGCTGGTGCAAATTATCAATGTTCTGCGTGATGATTGTGACCTTGAAGAGCTCCTCAAGTCTTGCGAGAGCTACGTGCGCCTCGTTAGGAAGAGCCTGCGCTACTGCTCGCCTACGAGCGTTGTAAAACTCAAGTACTTTTCCGGGATCCCTCTCCCAGCCCTCAGGGGTAGCTACGTCTGAGATCCGGAACCCTTCCCAGAGACCACCCGATCCACGGAAGGTACCAAGCCCGCTCTCTGCGCTAATGCCTGCCCCGGATAATACAACGACGTGCTGTCTTCGCATGCAAGCATCACGGGAGTCTGATCTACCTAAAGTTAGGCGACGGTTACGTCCTTGCAGAGGTAAACATCCTGAATCGCGTTAAGAATCTCAATGCCGTCTTTTAGAGGCTTCTGGAATGCCTTTCGGCCTGAGATCAGACCCATGCCTCCTGCCCGCTTGTTTACTACTGCCGTTCGGACTGCTTCTCTTAAGTCGTTCTTTCCTGATCCACCACCTGAGTTGATCAATCCCACCTTCCCCATGTAGCAGTTCGCTACCTGGTAGCGGGCGAGATCAATTGGGTGGTCAGTTGCGAGGTCGGAATACATGCGCTCGTCAAGCTTACCGTAGCTCGATGATCCCGTATTGAGGGCTTTAAAACCACCGTTACTCTCGGGGAGCTTCTGTTTGATGATATCTGCTTCGATGGTCACACCCAGATGGTTCCCTTGACCAGTCAAGTCCGCTGCGGTTTCGTAATTAACTCCGTCCACCTTAAACGCTGAGTTTCTAAGGTAGCACCACAAAATCGTAGCCATTCCCTTCGCGTGCGCCTCGGAGAACACTTTTGAGATCTCAACTATCTGGCGGGTCGAATCTGCTGAACCGAAATAAATTGTTGCTCCAATCGCGGTACAGCCTTGATTCCAGGCGTCCCGGACCTGCGCGAACAGTACCTGGTCACTACGATTTGGATACGAAAGCAGCTCGTTGTGGTTAATCTTAACTATCAATGGAATTTTATGTGCGTACTTACGCGCCACAATACCAAGACCACCAAAGGTAGTTGCAACGGCGTTGCAGCCACCTTCGATTGCGAGCTTGATAATATTTTCCGGGTCGAAATAAGCTGGGTTTTTCGCAAACGAAGCGCCTGCTGAATGTTCAATGCCTTGGTCTACCGGCAGAATCGACATGTAGCCAGTGCCCCGAAGGCGCCCGTAATCATACAGGGCCTGAATAGACTTGATCGTCGCTATGCTCCTATCAGAGTTGAACCACACCCGTTCAACGAAGTCTGGTCCCGGATGAGTGATACTGCCAGCGGGTATACCTTGGCACTTGTGCTCTAGAAGTGCTCTACCTTCGTCACCAAGAATCTCTGAGATGTGGGTTATGTTCATAGCTGGTCTCCTCTGCCGCAGCGACTATAAGAGGGTAACTCGCAATGAGGCAAGGAGAACGTGCGGGACATGCAAGATTTTTCACACACTACCGCTACGCGGCAAGGGGAAGGCGATGGGCGGCAGGCTCGATTCTCTCAAGCCTGCCGCCCTTTTGCACTCTACCTACTAACTGCCCCCAAGAAGCTGGAGAGCTAGTCTTGGCTGCTGATTCGCTTGGGCCAAGATAGCGGTTCCTGCCTGCTGCAGGATAGTCAGTCGAGTAAGCTCGGCAGACTCGGCGGCAACGTCCACATCTCGGATAACGCTCTCTGCGGCCTGGAAGTTCTCACGAGCAACGGTGAGATTCTGAATCGTTGTTTCTAGACGACTCTCGGCGGCACCCAGCGTTCCTCGATTTCGAGTTACAGAAGTGATGGCCGTTTTGATCGCATCCAGAGCTGTTCGCGCCGCGGACTGCGACTCGATATCAGAAGCGCCGGTGATCGAGTACAGATGTCGCGATGAGTTACCCGGTGAAAGCCCGATCGAGGCGAGAGTCGCCTGAACGCCGGAGTAAGTGATTGCCGACAAGGAGGATCCGTCGAAACCCACCTGGAATACGATGCTTCCGCCACCGCTCAGAAGTTTGAGTCCGTTGAACTCCGTTGTGACGGCTATTCGCTCGACCTCACTCATTAACGCCGAGAACTCTAGCTGTAGTGCCGAACGTTGCCCGTTACTGAACACACCGTTCGCCGACTGTTGAGCAAGCTCTGCTAGTCGACTCAGGACATTCGTAATCTGACCTATCGCGCCGTCTGTGATGGCGATAACGGAGATACCGTCATTCGCGTTTCTGATACCGACGGTTGCGATCCGGGAATCCGCTTTAAGGCTCTCTGCAATAGAGAGTCCGGCAGCATCATCCTTTGCTCGGTTGATCCGGAGACCGCTCGAGAGACGTTCGTAGGCTTGTCTTAATCGACCTGTCGTCTCGCCCAGATTTTTCTGAGCGGATATCGACGGAAGATTGGTCCTAATTCCTAGACCCATAAACTACCTCCTCTTTATCCTCTGAGTAACTGCAACGCTAACTGCGGCTGTTGATTGGCTTGCGCCAAGATTGCGGCACCTGCCTGCTGCAGAATGTTAACTCTGCTCAGCTCAGCTGCCTCAGAAGCTACGTCCACATCTCTGATTCGGCTCTCCGCTGCCTTGAAGTTCTCTCTCGCTACCTGGAGGTTGGAGATCGTAACTTCGAGGCGACTTTCTGCCGCTCCGAGCTGACCGCGGTTTCTGTTCACGGAAGAGATAGCCCGATTGACCGCATCAAGTGCATTCCGTGACGCACTTTGTGCTTCGATATCGCTACCCGCTATAATCGAGTACGTAGGGTTCGACGATCCCGCGTTTGCTAGTCCGAGTGCTGCTAGAGTTACCTGAACTCCTGAGTACGTGACTTGCGAAAGAGAGCTGCCGTCAAATCCGACTTGGAAGACCACCTGCCCGCCACCACTTAACAGAGTTAACCCGTTAAATTTGGTTGTTAGTGCAATACGCTCGATCTCGCTCGTCAGCGCTGTGAATTCATTTGCAAGCGCAGACCTTTGGACGTTCGCGAATACTCCGTTCGCGCTTTGTTGTGCAAGTTCCGCGAGTCTCCCCAGTGTATTTGCTATTTGGCCAATCGCTTGGTCAGCGATCGAGATGATTGAGATACCGTCACTCGCGTTTCGTATACCGACAGTAGCAACTAAGCTATCTGCTTTTAAGCTTTCCGCGATGGAGAGCCCGGCTGCGTCGTCTCGCGCTCGGTTGATTCGAAGTCCGCTTGAGAGTCGCTCATACGAGGTATTGAGTCGATTCGAGCTGGAGTCCAAATTCCGCTGCGCTACCAGTGACGGAATATTTGTCCGAATATTAATCGCCATTTCCTAACTCTCCGTGGCAGAGTGCTCCACCGTAGTGTGCCCTCAACTTTGTTTTCCTATTTGGCAGAGGACTAATTCCTTTTTCCTCTGTGCGGCATTCTTTGCCGCCTTCTTCTGTATGAACTGATAGAGAGCAAGGAGCTTGCCAACGACCGTGCGACCAAGGTCACAGTGCCTTCTTCTCGCTGACCACTCGTTCTACATAGACTTGTGTACTCTTCGGTAAGAACGCCTCGACCTGCTCGTACACCGACGGATCCTTTCCTGCTTTTTCTGCGCGTCTTTGGGCCGAAGCAACACGCCCCTCGCCTGCATTGAATGCCGCGACCGCGAGCTTCTCGAGTGACTCAGGTGAAGCTGCCGGCTTTGTTGTGTGGTCATTGGGCAGGGTGGTCGAGGTACTGAAGATGTCGTGCAGGTACCGGAGATATGAAGTTCCCAGCTCGACATTCAGTGACGGATCAAATGGCTGATAATCGCGATTGGGCTCGCTGCCACGTGTAAGCAGACCCTTTCCAGTAGAGTCGAGTAGCTGAAATAAGCCCTTCGAGGCATGGCCATCACTACTCACCGCCCGTGGATTGAAATCTGACTCAGCTTTTACGACTGCCATCGAGAGGTTCGGGTTCACCCCGAACCTCTGACCGGCCTCGTGAAGCAATCCGCGGATAGCCTCTTTATCTATGGCCATGTTCACGCCAGAGCTCGGTGTTCCGGCGAGTTCAACTCGCCTAACCCCTAGCACCGTTGGCGTTTTGACACTGTGTTGAAGCCCTGGCTCGAGCACGGGAGCAGTTTCTTCCGCTAAAGTGGAGTTCTGCGGGGCAACTTTTGGCATGTCCATGCCTGGGTCGGCAAAAGTGTAGCTTGCGCGCAGATCCATCGAATCTTGGAACTCTGACTGAGGCCGATTCAGAGTCGAAGCACTTTTCTGTGTATTATTAGGTATCTGTCCCGACTTTCCATCCGCCTGCCGCAAGCTGCCCTCAAAGTCGCCGACGCCGGCAGGCCGCGATGACGCTCGCAGTAAGCGAGATACTTCTTTGTATGACGCGCCGAAATCGATACGCATGAAACACGGCTTCCTGCAGACAGTTACTGCCTAGTAATGCAGCAGCCATGCCAGCCATGTTGAAGTGAGAAGTATCCGTGGGGCTCTAAGAGGTTAACCCTCTTGCTGAAGATTCCAGTCAATCGGCGCAACCCCACGCTGCGTCAAAAAAGCGTTTGCCTGGGAGAAGTGTCGACAGCCAAGAAAACCCCGGTGTGCAGAGAGCGGTGACGGGTGCGGCGCCTGCAACACCAGATGCTTCGCTTGGTCTACAATTGACCCCTTCTTCTGCGCGTAGGCTCCCCAAAGGAGAAATACTACTCCCGAGCGCCCTTCATTCAGCTCTCGGATGACTCTGTCGGTAAATCGCTCCCAGCCGCGATTGGCATGAGAACCGGGTTGTCCATCCTCCACGGTAAGGACCGAGTTTAGTAGGAGCACTCCCTGTCTCGCCCAAGACTCGAGGTTTCCATGCCCTGGGGTTGCAATACTTAGGTCCTTTTTCAGCTCTTTAAAGATATTGACTAGTGACGGAGGAGGAGGGGTCGGTGGCAGTACTGAGAAGCTAAGGCCATGCGCCTGATGAGCGCCGTGATACGGATCCTGCCCCAGTACGACAACCTTCACCGTCTCAAAAGGTGTCAGCGCCAGGGAATTGAAGAGGTCGGCGTTCTTTGGATGGATGGTCCTTCCCGCGCTACGCTGACATTCGATAAACCGAAGCAGCTCAAGGAAATACGGCTGCTGACGCTCTCCAGCTAAAACGTCTTTCCAGGTAGTTTCAGCTAGGGGCTGTTGTTGTGCCGGTTCATTCATAGCGAGGATCAATAGCTTTCTTTTATGAGCGGTATCAAGCCCGCGGCTCTCTATCCGGTCTTCCAGTTTCAATACGGCGCGATCTCTTCAATTTCATCAAGGATTTGAAGATAAGACTGGTATCGCCATGCCGCTATTATTCCTTGCTGCACGGCTTCTCTCACAGCGCACTCTGGCTCCTGCAGGTGACGGCAGTTGATAAACCGACACTGCAAGCTCAAGTCACGAAACTCATCGATCGCCGCACACAGTGCGGTCGGTTCTACGTGAGAAAGACCAAAGAATTGAACTCCTGGAAAATCAATCAAAACCTTTCGAGTGGCCTTGGACCCCTCGTAGATGAAACCTCGCGGCTGACTCGTTGTTTGCTTCCCCTGGCCCGTACGGTCGCTTATTTCTGCTGTTCTTGCCATCGCGTCAGGCACCAACCGATTAAGAATGGTACTTTTGCCCACACCCGAGACCCCACAGAGGGCGCCAATACGCACCTCATCACTATCGAGTATTTCACGTAGAGGCTCCAACCCCTGCCCCGCTTTAGCACCACACGGAATCACCCGAACGCCAATCTCTTGATAGACACTTGTGACCAGCTCAGCTTGCTGAAGTCCGAGGTCCGCTTTGTTGATTATCAACGAGGTAGGAATACTTTCTACCCTAGCTGCGATCAACATGCGGTCAATAACGAGAGGTTTGAGAGTCTCGCCGATCGCTGAAATGATGAAAAGATGATCGATATTCGCGCCCATTCGCTTAACCGCACCGCGGTAGGATCGGAAAAGACACCGAAGGCTTGGAGCTACTTTGGTAACAAAGATCTTCCCGCTACGAATCTCAAAAGCAACAGCATCTCCCGTTGCCACCTCAATTGCCTTGGACGAAATTGTACCAGTGAGGACCTCTCCGTCCGCCGATAAGATTGTGACATGACGCCGCGAAGCCTCCAGGACGAGGGCTAGTTCACTACTCTGCAGGGGTCGGTGCTCGCTATCCAAGTCGTTAGTGCTACGAAAAAAGAGTGAAATAATTTGATGGTGCGTCGTCCGTTTGTCAGCTTACAGGAAAAAGACCTCTCCCTTCAACGAAATAGACCGGATGTTTTCCGTTGGCGGCACCCTATTTAGGGGACCATATTGGCAATCTCATCTTGGGAATAGTATCACTCACCGAATGGTGAAATAAGTTTAGGTGGAGTACCCTATCCGTATGGCATCGGAACGCAAGCTGTGGATCGAATACTCTCGAGAGAACCTGGTTAAGCAGGGAACTAGGTCTTTTCCGTTTTTACCGGGTGTTGTTTTTCTTGGCCTAGGTCTCCTTGTCATTGCTGCGCCACGACTCATCATAGCAGCACTTGCTGGTATTCTCCTCTTTCTTGGCGCCCTCTTCTGCTTCGTTGCCTGGAAGTTTATCCAGCTGAAGCGCCGGTTCACCGCGATGGCACGCGACCTTGAAGGGAAGATCCAGGTTCAAGCCTTCCAGGTTCGCCCGCGTTCTGATGAAAGCACCGAAACTGACCACAAGAAGATCGTGTATCACTAGTTCAGAAAAAAGCGGTCAGCCTACACCATCTGATCCTCTGCCCCACCGACACCAACAACAATCTTCCCCTGAGCTTCTAGCCTCCGCACAATATCGGCAATTCCCTGTTGGGCCTTCTCTACATCCTTGAGCTTCACCGGCCCAAGGGCGCTTAAGTCGTCTTTAATCATCTCGGCGGCACGTTTCGAAACATTGCGGAACAGCAGATCCTGCAGATCGTCGCTGGCTGTCTTAAGGGCCATCACCAACTGCTCACGCGGTATTTCTTTAAGCACCGTCTGAATCCCCTTATCATCAACCTTAGGATGCGCGCTTCAAGTGGAGCGTCACAAAGAAAAGAGGCGGTTTTCTCGAACGCAAAACGGATAGACATTACTCATCCAGGCTCCTACACTCGCCCCGATGACTGAAGCCCTTGATATTTCCCAACTGAGCAAGCATTTTCAGACCCTTACGGGGAGTCCGGCGGTTTCCGTTTCGGTCCTTAAGCCGCATGCTTCAGATCGCCGAATTTACCGACTCGCTAACGACGTGAAGACGGTTGTGGGGGTAGTAAATGCCAATGGCCAGGAAAATGAGGCTTTTGTTTATTTGGCAGGGCATTTCCGTAATTTCGAGCTACCGGTGCCCGAGGTGTATCACTTCGCACCAAAAGAGCAGCTGTACCTTCTGCAAGACCTCGGGGATACAACGCTGCTCGATTTTCTTTTCAGCGAGCGCTCCCGCACTTCGCAGGATTTTCCCGAAAACATAGAGACGATATATCGGCGAGTGCTCGATCACTTGGCTACCTTTCAAGTTAGTGCGTCGCGCTCTCTTGACTTCAATCGGTGTTATCCTGAGAACGAGTTCTCGTCGCCAGCGCTGCTACGCGACATGATCAAATTCGAGCGAGAGCTCGTTGCGAGGCTCTTACCAGATGATTCGGCCACAAACCTTAAAACGGATTTCCGAACGCTCGTTGAATTTCTAGCTCAGGCTCAGGGTGATTTTTTCCTTTACCGGGACTTTCAATCCCGAAACATAATGCTCGTGAATCAATCGCCCTATTTCATCGATTTTCAGGCCGGTCGCAGGGGGCCGCTGCAATACGACGTGGTTTCGTTGCTTTACCAATCCAGCGCGAAACTCTCCGAGAATGTGAGAGCGCGACTCCTTGAGCATTATCTTGAGACTGTTGAGGGTCAACTCTCCCTCGACCGGAGTACCTTTACCCGCTACTATAGCGGCTTTATTGTCAGTCGAATGCTGCAGGTGCTTGGAGTGTACGGCAGTCAAGGCATTGGGGCTGGAAAGGAGTACTTTAGAAAAAGTATTCCCGGTGCGCTGCATAATCTACTTGGTGAGCTCAGCTCTCCGGATTTTCCGATTAAGCTCCCGACTCTACGTAACTGCGCCGAAAGGCTTGTAGCTACACTTGAAGGGCCTCAGACATGATGTCAGCTCCACAACCACTTTCCATCGAAATTCTCAGTTTTTCCTACAAAGCGGCGGTCCCGCCCCAACTTTTTTCTTGGGAAGAGGGTCGGCACGGAGGGGGATTCGTTTTCGATTGCCGGTGCCTACCCAATCCAGGACGAGAAGAGGCCTTTAAGACTCGTACAGGCCTCGATGGTGACGTCGCAGCCTACCTCGAAGAGCGGCCTGAGGTCATCGAGTTCCGTAAACATGTGTTCGCCCTGATCGAGCAGGCAGTTGAAAATTATGTGACTCGCGGTTTTACCTCGCTCTCGGTAGGCTTTGGCTGCACCGGCGGTCAGCATCGCTCTGTGTTCTTCGCGCAATCTTTATCAATCTTTCTGTCTGAAAAATTTGGCACGAAAGTAGCTTGCTCCGTTCTTCACCCTAGCTTACAGCAAAAAGGACTTCTCCCTTGAAAGCCATGATCTTCGCCGCAGGAGTCGGTTCGCGCCTCAAAGAGCTCACTACGAATGTCCCAAAGTGCCTGATGCAG
>JAYVGZ010000516.1:0-8045 GCA_043771805.1 Pseudomonadota bacterium | reverse complement strand
GCAGGTAGGTTCATGAGCACCAACCGTTCAACGACAGGCGAATATGGATTAGACCTAAGCATTATTGGTCTTCTTATCCGTCGTAACCTACTGATCGCGATTGTAGTGCCGCTTCTCTTAGCAGGGATCGGATTTCTGATTGCGAGTAACCTAGCACCGAAGTTCAAATCTCTCGCTACCGTCGGAATACAAGCAAGCTACTTTCAAAATCCGCTCATCAACGACCTAGTGGTTCAAGTAGCTGACCCAGCTGAGCTTCAATCACAACGACTCTCTCTCTTAAAGCTAGCTCTCGACTCTCAATTTTTAGATTTTATCGCCGCCCGATACGACCAATATAAGGCCCCAGCCGATACTCGCGAGCGCGCGTTGGAGCGGGAATCCTTCGCTCAGAAAATAGTGTATTTTCCAGCTGGCTCTACCTCGTTTCAACTTTCAGTCGTTGCTGGCGATCCTCTGATTGCGCAAGCGATGAACCAAGATCTTATCTCGCAAATCGGCGAGACCCTCGTCACGCAGCGGTACCAAACACTTGCAAACGTACGCGGTGCGGTGAAGGCCCAGCTCTCGGATCTTGCAAACACGCTTGAAGTCCCGGTTCCAGTCTCAAAGAATGAGCTTTCGGAAGATGACGTTCTTAAGAGAGAACGGGACTCGCTCCTGAGGAAGTTTACCCCGTCCCATCCCCGAATCGTTGCGCTTGAAGGTCAACTTTTGGCGCTCCGCTCACGGCGTCCGAACGCAGGCAACGCAGAGTCGAATCGGGAGCTAGGGGTGCCCTCCTTGTCAAAGCTTCCCTTTAATCGACGCCCCCTTGAGGAGGTGTACGCTGAGCTAGCAAAGAAGCTGAATTACCTGAATGTTGTGATGGGAATGGAGCAAGACAGGACTCGTGTGGATTACTTCACTGTTATCGACCAGCCCTCACTTCCACTCAGACAGTTTTTTCCAAGTAAGCGGACGTTCACTGGCGCAGGAGCAGCCCTTGGCCTTGCACTAGTCCTCATATGGATGACGTTTGACGGAGCGAAATTAAGCCGTGAAATGGCTGTATCTGGGCTCTCAGAAGCGTTACAGCTACCGTTAATTGGAGACCTTCCGGCGATGTCCTTCGGTGATTCCGCGATCTTGAAAGCACACGAAATGCTCCGTAAACCACGCCTGCAGGCATAAGCTACAATGCTCAGCCCTTGGATTTTGACGCAGGTCTTAGGGTGCGGGGAGTGTGCATTAGCGCTCATTTTTCTGCGATCTTGCGCGACTAATAAGATCAATATTCGTTCCGTACTTCACTCCCCCACCCTCTTTTTGGTCGCCTGGCTAGCTGCCTCTGCAATCGCCCTCGCAGCCTTTGGTCCCGAGCATGCGCTTTTAGCAGTAGGGTTAGGGGGCGGTATTGTGGGAGCGTTATGCCATCCAGCTTTCGCTATTTCGCTTCTCATGGGAAATCTCTTGATGCGGCCCTGGGAGGCGTTACCGAGCGGTAACGCGTTTGAAATTCTTCCTCGCGGACTGGCGGTGCTATGCATGATTAGCTTAATTCTCGAGCACATTCGACTAGCCCGTGTCCGAATTAATCTAGGGTTACCGCTTCTACTGTTCGGAGCTCTTGCGCTTTGGCTCTATCTGAGCGCTATCTTTTCATTTCGCCCATCCGAGTCAGCTCTGTACCTTTTGACTGCATTTATCCCGGCCGCCGTCGTACTTTTCGTTATGCGCAATGCGGTACTCGACAGCTGGTGCATTCGGATCTGCGAAGCATCTTTTGCCCTCTCCGTGCTCGTAGTTGCCGTTTGTGCCTTATTCTACACCGCAGACAGCAATTCCTTGATGAGCGCTGGAGTTCGTTTGGAAGGCTTCGGTCAGTGGGGGAATTCAAATGATTTAGCGGCCCTTTTTGCAACCGCCCTGCCGATAGTTGCGTTACGTGGAGCACTCTCTGGACCCCCAATTCGAAGATGTATTTTCGGCTTTATGCCTGTATGCATCCTCGGATTATCATTGCTTTTGACACAATCAAGGGGAGGTTTGATGGCACTCTTCGGGAGCTTGCTACCCTATCTCTACGATCGTCGTCGAAAACCTGCCGTGATTGGGGCCGTCGTTGCCGGCGCTATATCCGTTACCCTTCTATCAACCGTCATTTTCTCGCGGGACTCTCGGGAGCTCGAGGGGTCAAAAAATTCTCGCCTTAACTACGTTGTCGTGGGCCTTAAGATGCTTATAACCAGCCCTTTGATTGGAGTGGGACCGGGAAACTATCCGGTCCTCTATGACAACTATTCCACCGATTTCTCGGAATACGGCCTGAGAACCGCCCACTCTTGTTGGGTTTTGATTCTAGCCGAGGGTGGAATCCCTGGATTTCTGCTGTTTGTTGCCCTTTTTGCCCTCGCATTGCGATCCGTTCTTAAGGCTAGAGCAGAATACCCCGAACTGCTCATGTCTTTTATTGCTTACTTCATTGCCGTTTCGTTTCTCTCACAATCCTACTCCCTCGCGACCTATTTTCTCTTCGCTCTTGGCCTGGCAGCGAGCCAGACGGGGGCTAAAAACGCTTTGCGTTGAATTACTATTCGATGTGGAAAGTCATGATATGTACGGATCTCATAAACGGGTGATCATTTAGGGCGTCCTAGACGGCCATCTGGGTAGATCTCAGAGCCGTTCACAGATAAACTCCTCGGGCATGCCGGGAAAATGCACCGGCTCGATAGTGATTTGCAAAAGTCCGTGCCAGTGAAACTGGCAAGGCTTTTGCCGTAAATCACCATAGGTTATTGCTTTGATTCGCATCCGCGAATCAATAGCGTTTTCCAAAAGCCCGGATTTCGCTACGGACTTTTGCAAAAACGCTATAGGCTCTTTTGTAGTCTTATTCTAACAGGTGAAGATGGCTTTTTCCCTAGTAGATCTTAAGTCCTCTGTGCGAGCGATTGCTACAGTGCCGCTTTTACTCGGCCTGTGGCAGCCGCTCAGAAGGACTATAGCGATACTCAATTACCATCGAGTCACTGATGATGCAGAAGCCGACACAAAATTTAATCCTAACCTTCCCCTCTACGTTGATGTCGACGACTTCGACAAGCAACTCAGGTTCCTGAAGGCCAATTCGAACTGCCTGACGATTCATGAAGCCGTTAGAAACCTTGAGACCGGGGTAAGTAGCTCATCGGGCGGAGTCGCACTTACGTTCGACGATGGATACCGCGACAACCTTACCCTTGCACTTCCCATTGCAGAGAAATATGGAGTGCCATTTACTATCTTCGTTACGACAGGATTTGTCGATCGAACCGCTGACTTGTGGTGGGAAGAGCATCGATTCCTGATAGAGCGATGCCCAACGTTGGCAATGGAGTACGGACACCGCAAGTATTCCTGGGACCTTTCAAATGAGGCCAACAAGTACCAGGCAGCCGAACAGCTGCGAACCCTCTTTAAGGAGATGGATACAGTTCGACAGAAAGCTTCACTAAGTCAACTTCGTGCTCAATGTTCCGAGACCTATTCATACGATTCAGAAATTCTCACCTGGGATGAATTAAGAGAACTTGCGAAACACCCCTTGATAACACTCGGTGTACACACGTGCACTCATGCAGTGCTATCAAGATTGAGCGACGCTGAAGTAGAGCGCGAATTACTAGAATCACGTGCATATTTACGCGAGAAGCTCGGCTTAGATTTCGATCTCCTTGCGTATCCGATGGGTCAAAAGGAACACGCAGACACAAGAGAGTTTGCGGTAGCAGAGAAGGCGCAGTTCAGAGCTGCTTTCACCTCGCGCTCAGGAGCTATGCCCAATTTAGGTTCTCGCTCAATGTTTGAAATACCGAGGATTCCGGTCGATTACGGTGATACACTGTCCAGCTTTGCCTGGAAGGCCGCAGGGCTGTAGCGTGCATTGGTTATATGAATAGGATCATATGTGCGGCATCATTGGCTTCATTTCTAACGCCCAAGAGTTTCCACTAGACGCTCTGAAAACAATGACCTCTCTCATATCGCACCGCGGCCCAGACGGATCAGGGATTTGGGTGGATCGACGTATCGGACTCGGTCTCGGTCATGCCCGCCTCGCAATCCTTGACCTCTCGCCTCTTGGCCACCAACCAATGACCTCTCACTCAGGTCGTTTTGTTATCTCTTTCAATGGAGAGATCTTTAACTTTAAAGAGATTGCCTCGGAACTCACTAAACGAGGGCACACCTTCAATGGCGCAAGCGATACTGAAGTAATGCTCGCTGCGTTCGAAGAATGGGGAGTTGCTGCTTCGCTTGAGCGGTTCGTCGGTATGTTCGCGTTCGCAGTGTGGGACGCCCAAAAGCAGAACTTAACACTGGCTCGCGATCGGTTCGGCATAAAGCCCCTCTATTACGGCTGGCTACCAGGGGCGGGCATCGCGTTCGCCTCCGAGCTGCACGCCCTTCGCGCACATCCAAACTGGGATGGCACGATCAGTCGCGTCGCACTCGCCAAAATGGTGAGGCTCTCGTATGTGCCGGCACCAGATTCCATCTATTCACACCTCTTTAAACTACCTCCTGGTGCGATTTTGACAGTGCCACTAGAACAGATGCGTAGCCGACCACCTTCGTTCTCCCCCCACGCGGATAGCCAGTCAGGAGTAAGTCCTACTTCATACTGGTCGTTCTTATCGGCCGCCCAGCGCGGCCAAAGCAATACATTTCAAGGCTCTTTCGACGAAGCTGTTGACGCCCTAGGGGAGCATCTTGATCGATCAGTTGCACTTCGTATGGTCGCTGATGTACCAGTCGGAGCATTTCTTTCGGGAGGAGTCGACTCGTCCGTTGTCGTAGCATCGATGCAACGCCTCTCGAATCGACCCATCCGAACATTCTGCATCGGCTCAGACGACCCGAACCTTGACGAGTCAACATTTGCACGCGCAGTCGCAGATCATCTCGGCACGGAGCACACCGAACTTCGGCTTTGCTCGCAAGATATCCTCAATGCCATCCCGCTAATACCACGAATGTTCGATGAGCCGTTTGCGGATTCATCGCAGATCCCCACATTCCTGGTGTCGCAGTTAGCCCGCTCGCAGGTAACCGTGTCGCTGTCTGGGGATGCCGGTGACGAGTTGTTCGGGGGCTATACGAGATTTCAGTTTCTCTCTGCCTTTTGGCGAAAGACGGGAAGCCTCCCGTTACCACTAAGGCGATTGGCTACACAGCTTGGTATAACAACCTCGCAGCTACTCACTTTCGTGGGGGCGCACCGCACGAGCTCCAGAGTCGAGCGCGCTGCAGGGCTATTACAGTGGGATACTCTTGAAAGGCTCTATGAATATTCTCTAAGTTACTGGACTGAAGGTGGCGATCCAGTAAAGGGCGGCGCTCAAGAAAAAGCATTCCCCTCTACCGCAAGTTCATCATTCCCGGACTCCACGTCCTATCTCACCTTCATTGATACAAAAACCTATCTGCCAGACGACATTTTGGTCAAAGTGGATCGCGCCAGTATGGCTGTCGCGCTAGAGGCGCGAGTTCCACTCCTCGATCACCGACTAGCTGAATTTGCGTGCACCTTACCGATGTCGTACAAAGTTGACGCGAATGGCAACGGAAAAAAAGTGCTCAAAAGTCTCTTGTACCGATCTGTTCCACAACAGTTGATCGACAGACCGAAGCGTGGTTTTGCGGTACCGCTCGCCTCTTGGCTTCGCACGACGCTGCGGAAGTGGGCCGAAGGGCTCCTCGACCCAGACACTCTTAACAGAGAGAATATTTTCGATGCGAAAGTCATAGGTAGGGCGTGGCGAGAACACCAATCTGGTCGCCGTAACAGAGACACCGCATTGTGGAATGTGTTGATGGCGAGAGCCTGGTTGGAGGGAATTAGCACTTCTCCTACGCCTGTTCGAATCCCTGCTGAGGTGCGGGTTGAAATTCTGGGTTAATCAAAGAAACATGCGATTAGACTATGAACCGTTTGCCCGATAGGGGATCAAAATGTGAGGGGCTTCGGTGCAGGTAAGTGTAATTGTGCCGCTCTATAACAAAGGTCGCTCCATTGAACGCACCGTTCGATCGATATTAGCTCAGACTTACCAAGACTTTGAATTGTTAATTATCGATGATGGTTCGACAGATGATGGTCCCGAGATCATCCGCACAATCGTCGACCCGCGAATACGCCTTATTCAGCAGAGCAATGCTGGTCCCGGCGCTGCACGTAATCGAGGAGTTGCAGAGGCTTTGGGGGACTTCGTCGCATTTCTTGATGGGGACGACGAGTGGCTACCCAATTACCTCTTAGCGAGCATCGAGCGGTTGCGCACCTGCGGTACAGACGTCGCGGCGACCGTCTCGGGTTATATTGAGTACCCAAGCCAGGTATCGCGGGAGCAAATGTGGAGACGCCGGGGACTGTGCGCTGAAATGCTCCGCATTACGCCAGAAACACACTATTCCAAAGTTATCGCGATCCTTGCTTACCTGTCACCGTGCACGACAGTGATGCGGCGCTCACTCCTCATGAAATTGGGAGGTTTTCTCGAGGATGGCTGTCGATACGGTGAGGATGCGTTTTTGATGATAAAACTCATTTTCAACTATGGTGTGGTGGTGAGCATGGAGCCGCTCGTCATTTATCACAAAGAGGACTCTGCGCTCAGCGCGAACTTCAAAGGGCCCCGTCCAGTCGAGCCATTTTTGATTGCACCAGAGGCTGTACTCGAGAGCTGCCCCGCTGAACTGAACCCGCTTTTGCAAAAAGTGCTAAGTGCCAGAGCTCTAAAAACTGCGTGCGTCTACGGTTACTGGAGCCAATCTTCCGTAGCTCGTCCACTTCTCTTTCGATTCTGGAGATCCGCCCCTCTTACCTCACGGTATTTTGCTCCTGCGCTCGTGAGCGCCACACCCGTGGGAGATATTTTTGGCGCCTGCTTACGCGCCTGCTTACTGTGGACACGAAGATTATTTCACCCGTGAAAGAGGTCGCTCAAGCATTGAGCGACTTGACGACAACAGCAGGATTTCCGGCTATCAAAGAATTTCCGGGGAAAGTACCGCGTAGCACCACTGCGCCCGTCGCTACAACGCAGCCGTCTCCAATGTGCGCCCCTTTCAGTATCGTACAGTTTGCACCGATCCAGACGTCGTTGCCGATCGTGATAGTTTCGCCAGGAAAATCCCATCCTTCAAGCGGAGGCGGCTTCACTGCCCCTCCGTCAAACCGGGGTCTAAGATTTGATACCATCAACTGCACTTGTTGACCTCTTAGATCTGCAGCGACCGGATGAGAGTCGTAATCCTGTATAAAGACACCCCAGCTAGAGAGGAACCGTTCCCCAATGCTGACTCCGTACCGTGATACTATTCGAAGTCCTCCAAGCATTGCTGAACTGCCTACTACGACACGCGCTGCGCCGTAAGCTTCGATCGCAGTATCTTCATAGATAACAGAGTGCTCACCAATCGTAATTCGCGCACCAGGAGCCTCTGCCATAAGACTTGAATTTTTCTGCAATCGAACGTTCTTTCCAAGCGTTATACCTGGATTCGTCCATACTGCTCTGACCCCTCGCGCAAGAAGAAAGAGCGCGTAGCCACGGGCCAACTGATAGACGCGCGTGGGACGGTGACTCAGAAGCCACCATGCCTGCTTAATGAGCGAACCGGAACTCTTGCTTACCATAATGCCACCAGCATACTTCATCGGCCTTTTTCGGCTGCGAAAAGTATCAATCTAATTCAGTATAAATAGCCTCATACCGCCTTGTCATATCTTCCAGAGAATATCGCTCTCGTAGCTGTTTAGTGCGCTCTTCGGCCTGCTCAAAGAGGAAGCTTCCATCTTGGTCGAGCTGAGCAACTGTATTACTAAGCCGTCTCGCGCCTTGCTCGGGTGCGATCAGTGGAAAAAGTACCGCGTACTCCGACAGGAACTGGTGTCCTGGAATATCCGATAGGATAGTTGGCACAGCGTTAACAACAGCCTCAAGGGGCCCGAGCGGCATGCCTTCATACTCCGAGCACGAAAGGAATACGTCACACGCGTGTAGCCACCGCTCGGG
>JAYVGZ010000515.1:0-2388 GCA_043771805.1 Pseudomonadota bacterium | reverse complement strand
CTTGGCTTCAACGGCCAAATGCACGCCGGCTGGCGTAATCTGTTCTGCAATCAGGGTACGTCGGTGCCGGTGAGCGCGCGTTGATGGGGCGATATCTCTTTTTAGTCAGAGAGAGGGACGGTTCTCATTTTTATTTTGAGTAATTGTCGACGAATGATTCTGTATACAGCCTACTAAATATAAGCTGACGCCGATTAACAAAAACCTAGCTGTCATTTTAATTCCTTTGTTAATAGGCCCCGATGCGTAGCACTAACCTGCAACGGGAACGACTATTTTCCTCGGTGACTTTTAGCCTTTGTCAAAGACCCAGCATCTACCAAATCTTGCGGTCTACCCGCAGCGAGCTTTGACTGAATCAGATCGTCACAGGAGACCACCGGGATCTCGAGCTCATCGATACGGAGAAACTCGCAACGATTGAAAGCTTCGTCGAAGTTAATACCGGGTACCTGCACTATTATATCAATTCGATTTGGTGGGAGGCCAACTTGAAAGAAGTTGCCTTCAATAGTTAAATCACCCACATTTAGAGTCTCAAGCGGGGCGCCGAAGTCCTGAAGCGCTGCGTATACTTTGGCGGCATTCTCAGGCGTGGGGGAGATAAGGAGGTCAAGATCCTTAGTGTATCGTGGTTCAGTATATCTAATGACCGCGTAGCCCCCTATGATGAGGAATCTAGCCCCTTTTTCTAACAAGATTCGCAACAGATCTTTGAAATCGGAGTTCATTCAAATCTTTCCCTTGAAGTCCATGAGCCTGAACAACTAGCTCCCATGCAGCCTGGTAGCGAGCCTCATCACTAACGGAGCGCCAATATTCGTAGTCGGCAACCTTATCATCGTGATCTCCCAGTTTGCCAAGGCGTACAAAGAGATTACTTCTCGTAGTCATGTCTCCATCATATCCCATGATACACCTGATGTCGAAGATGTAGTTCGTCATACAATTACAATTGTGAGTACCCATACAGGTTACTGAACTGAGGAAGGAAGTATTGGAGCAGATTTCAATAAAACCCATTTGTGCGTCCGGCCGACTTCAGTAACTGAAGATTTCAAGACTCGTGAGTTTGCGGCAGTCGTTCCCAGCCGCATCAGTTAGAGGTCAAATTCTGGGTCGATGAGGTGGTACTCAACTACATCGTCGAGTGCTTCTCCTCCTCCGCGCTACGGCGAACAAGTGAGGTATCGATGTATCTAGGAATCCTAGGCGGCGGACGGAAGTCAGGAATGCCGTTCGACTGACTTCGGCGAGCTCAGTCGAGTCGACTTCGGCGAGCTCACGGTTGAGGACCGTTCTGCGGCGCTCACGGTCGAGGACCTGGCTTTTCATGATGTCTTAAATTGCGTACTCATCTTGAATGAAGGCAACTATAGACTTCGTTAGCCAAAAGTCTTTGAAGATGCGGGTGAAAATTTAAGGACTCACCTGCAGTCTGTGCTGTGAGAATAGCTTTCGATTCTACCACCGTTTTTAGTTAAGACGTCGTTAAAGCTGATGTTTATGTTCGCCCCTCACTAGGCAAATTTGGGCTGAAGAAATGTCTCACCCTTGCCGATCTTAGGCGCATGCGTTGTGCACCCAGGGGGATCGCCGAAAAAGTTCTCTTTCAAGCCTCCATAAGGATGGTCATCATTGTTGCGGCTTCCGCTTTGGCAGTCTACTACGTGCTATCAGAGCACAGCGCGTCAACAGCCTTGAATCATCTTCGGCAGTTCACGAAGGAGCGTGCTGAGCGAGAGAGAGAACTGTTCTCATCGGCGGCAGAAAACCACGAGCAGATCAAAGATCATTTTCTTTACACTCTAAAGAATCTACCTAACGATGAGTGAAGGGGACCCCGTTTTTTGGACAGGTAGCGAGGTACAACTTGAGCTACATATCCAGGATGGAGGTCGAAGATGCGAAAGCGAGGCAATGTTGGAAGCAAGGTGAAAGCGGAAGCTGCAATTGAGGCTGCAAAGGGGCTTCACCCGGTTGGTCAGATAGCAAAGCGGTTTGGGGTACATCCGATTCAGATCGGCAAGTGGCGCAAACGACTGCTTGAGAACGCGCACCAGGTATTTGAAGACGGCTGCATCGTGGTGGATGCAGCCAGTCACGAAAGAGAAATTCAAGAACTCTACGAGCAGATCGGTAGGTTGAAGGTCGAGAACGACTTCTTGAAAAAAAAATCTGGTCTCGAGCGTTAATGATCGGCGCGAGCTCATTGACCTGCAGCAGGGGTCAATGAGCATCGCGCACCAGTGTCGCTTGCTCGACGTTAACCGGGCTAGTTTCTACTATGAGCCTGCGCAAGAGTCTCCTTTCAATCTCGTGCTCATGCGTAAGCTGGATCGACTGCACTTGGATTATCCATTTGCGGGTAGTCGGATGCTGTGTGAC
>JAYVGZ010000514.1:0-3618 GCA_043771805.1 Pseudomonadota bacterium | reverse complement strand
TTCTCTTTGATCATCCTCCCTCTTTGAAGGATCCCTCCCCATTCTGATTTATTCACATGTGAAAAAAGAGCCTGGCTTATTCTTTAGGACCTCTCTTTTAGGATAATCTTTTTTGGACTTGTTAAAACGATCGAGGGGGCAAGAATAACGCCCTACCCTTTCTGGGTCTAGGCTCAGTACTACCCGTACACCAAAAACATGATTGACAGAGGTATCATATTTGATACATTCTTCTGGTGAGAAAACTCCTCTTTCATCCAACAAGCGAGAGACTCGATCAAGCTCCTTCCGGATAAAGTTAAATCCGACTTCGGGCAGGCTTTGTTTTTACTCCAAGAGGGTCGAAAACTTTCTATGCCGCTCTCGCGACCCATGCCGAGTATGGCGCCGGGAGTGGAAGAGCTTCGGGTCAAGGGGCCAGACGGAATCTACCGGGCCTTTTATTTTACTCGCTCCGGTGACGGGATACTGGTGGTGCATGTCCTCGTTAAAAAGACCCAAAAGGCGTTCCCCTTGGACATTGAACTTGGGCGAAAGCGATTAAAGGAGATGCTCAATGGCTAAGCAAAAGATTGTCGTCGCGAGGAACGGGTCAGAATTGGCTAAGGCTCTGGGCTTACCGGTCGCTGCGGCGCGCGAGTGGAAGGTGCGAAGCGATCTCACTACAAAACTGATTTCGCTTGCAAAGAAAGATAAGCTTACTCATGCGGAGATTGCTAAAAAGGCGAAAACCTCGCGTACCCGAATTACCTCAATACTAAATTACAATCTTCAAAGCGTCTCAACAGATCTTCTGATCCGAGTACTTGCCTCGCTTGGGTATGAGGTGACGTTCTCTATCAAGCGAACAAAGCTTGCAGCATAGCTGAAGGTGACGCAATTGTTTCTTGGAGGCAGTGCGCAGGTGCTTATTTTGTGCTCACTACCCGAAGCGTCTTCGGTCGGGGTTAAATACAGTGGGCAGCTTGCGACCCCGAACCTTATTTTTAGGCTACATTGTCGATCGTTATTTGCTTGATCAGTACTCCTCCCTTAAAGAGGTACGCTTTTGCAAGGAGCATAGACATGAGCTTCGTTCACATTAGATGAACGTAACTATGGACAACCCTTTCTCCAATGAGGGGAGTCTACGGCCCAAGCAGAGATCTCTTAGGGGCACTTGAATGAGGGGGGCCTTCTTTGAGAGAGTGAATACGTCAGAACTCGAGCTTTGCTGATAAAGGGCAGCTAGAATCTAACCAAGAGGTAACGCTCCTCTCCCTCTGTGGGCGCGCTATGGATGATGGGATTTCTTGTGTGCCGGTGCTTATAGAGTGAGTGCTCTGGCACTAATCTTATTTGCGGCTTCATTCGTCATCAGCAGCTAGATATGCCTGATTTCCAACCGGAGGATTGGCGTACAGGCTGTTCTGCATTGGTTGGCCAGGATTAGGAACGACAGGAACATTGACCGGAGGCTCACTCGATTCCACAAATGGTACGTCTGGACCAGATGGTAGTTCGCGCGCAATTTCTCGAACGAGATCTCGCGTATCAGGGTTGAGCACAACAGTCTCTGGGGATGGGGAAACCTCTTTAAGCGGAGGATTTTGGCTGTTCACTACCTGAGTTGTGCCGGCAGCAGCACTCCATTCAATGACTCGACTTTCATGAAACACTACCTTGCCGCCTTTCGGATAGAGCCACACATCTCTGCGCTTTACCTCTTCCTCGATACGCTCCACTGGCTCACCCCACAGCTTCACCACGTCACCGGAAATCATTCCATTCCTAAGCGTCGGCAAGCGCGATTCGGAAAAAGTTTCCGATGTATGTGCCACCACAGATGCCACAACAAGACCCGCAAGGAAAAAATTTTTCATAGAGCACCGTTATCCTGGATTCCTCACGGAACTTGGCCTAATCGGCCGAGACATGAGAAATCCTTTCAAAAATGGCACTCCTTGGCCATTTTTTTAAAGCGGTGGTCTTTGATTCGCCACGACACAGTATCGAACCAAAGCCCCCCTACAAATCAGCGCTAACGCACTGATTTAGCAACACCATCCGGGTGTTGCACCCTGGACGCCGTGAGGCATTCAGGTTAGAGACACAATTCTGCCCGCCCATCTGAGTTAGCACACACTGTTTCGGTACGAAACAGCATCATTGCTGCAGAATCGGTAATTCTCTTAAGTAAGACGCGCGTGCCGAACAATCTGTCCTCTAATCATGTACAGGACATCCTCTGCCAAATTGGTCGTATGGTCAGCTATACGCTCTAGATTTCGGGAAACCGATAAAAAGAGAACGAGCCGTTCAGCCTCGGACGGATGCTCCTTTAAAGCCTGAATCACCTGCACATGAACGCTTCGGTTAATGTCATCGATCTCATCGTCAGAGGCCATAACCTCGAGCGCAATACTTTCATCGAGATTCACCAGCGCCTCTAAAGCACGGCGTAACATACGTCGCACCTTCTCATGCACATTTTGAAAATCGACATGAACCTGTGGAGGAGAATTTATCTTCGAGAGTCCAGAGGCGCGACTGGCGATACTGACCGCTAGATCTCCGATTCGCTCAAGGTCATTATTTATCTTTAGAACTGCCACGATAAATCGAAGATCGGTCGCCACCGGTTGATGGAGTGCCAACATCTTTAAGCACTCCTCTTCAACCTCGACCTCTTTAAGGTCTATTCGATGGTCACCCTGGATGACATCCTGCGCCAGTACAGCGTTACGCTCTTCAATAGCTTTCACCGCTTTGTACACGCTCTCTTCAACCAGCGCACTAAGCTCTAATATCCGTTTCTTCAGCCCTTCAATAGCTCGATGGAGATGTTGACTCATAATTCATACCTTACTGCGCTCAACCGAAGCGGCCGGTGACGTACTCTTCCGTATGCTTCTCTCGTGGCTTAGTAAAGATCTGGTTTGTCGCACCTACCTCAACCACCCGGCCCTCGTAAAAGAACGCTGTGAAGTCTGACACACGGGCCGCCTGTTGCATATTGTGAGTCACGATGATGATTGTGTACTCGGTCCTTAATTCACCGATGAGATCTTCGATCTTTGACGTCGATCGTGGATCAAGGGCCGAAGCTGGCTCATCCATCAACAGTACGTCGGGGTCTACCGCAAGTGCTCGCGCGATACACAACCTCTGTTGCTGCCCGCCTGAAAGATCTAGAGCACTCGTGTGCAGCCGATCTTTTACCTCATTCCAGAGATCAGCCCGGGAAAGACTCCGCTCTACCACCTCTTCGAGAGTAGACCTTTCCCTCACCCCATGCACCCTTGGCCCGAAGGCCACATTATCATAGATACTTTTCGGAAAAGGGTTCGACCGCTGAAATACCATACCAACTCGTCTTCTCAATGCAATCAGATCGATCTCTGGAGCATTTACATCGAACCCATCGACCTTGACCGATCCAGAAACTCGGACCCCGTCAACAAGGTCATTCATCCGGTTAAGTGTGCGAAGAAAGGTAGACTTGCCGCATCCTGAGGGCCCGATTAGTGCTGTGACATGCTTTGCTGGAACGCGAAGCGAGACATCGTAAAGGGCTTGAAAAGGGCCGTAGAACAAGTTCAGATTTTGCACCTCTACTTTCGGATTCGAATCGTCAAT
>JAYVGZ010000513.1:0-4237 GCA_043771805.1 Pseudomonadota bacterium | reverse complement strand
CAACAGAGTTACCCATTATCCTGCATCGCTCACAGGTTTTCGTTGCAAGACAGGCTCGCGACGGGATTATGGCGCATCTCAGCCCTTCAGGGAATTGCCTCAGACACCCCATACCGTGATAAGGTTGGGCTCCCTTGCTTTCATTGGAATCTTAGATGCTTATCCCGATCGGTGATGACAACTCCCGGCGATCAACGTTTCCGTTCGTGGTGCTTGCCCTGATCGGAGCCAATGCGTTGGTATGGTACCTCCAGTTGACCCTTGGCGAGCGATTCACTGCCGGTTTCAGCGCTGTCCCGCTCGAAATCACTCGAGGGATCGACCTTCTAACACCCCAAGCTGTAATCATCGAAGGCCATCGAATCACTATCCCCCAAGCTCGTGGCCCTGACCCAATCTACCTTACCCTTCTGTCGTCTATGTTTATGCACGGTTCATGGATGCACATCATCGGCAATATGGTGTACCTGTTTATTTTCGGAGATCAGATAGAAGACGAACTCGGGCACTTCAAGTTTTTGGTGTTCTACCTCCTAAGCGGATTCGCTGCTGCCGCAGCACAGATCGGGGCGGAACCCAATTCGATTATTCCGTGCGTTGGGGCCTCTGGTGCAATAGCTGGGGTATTAGGCGCCTATCTCATTCTTCACCCGAAGAATCAGGTCCGAGTACTAGTATTCCAAAGTATGATGCACGTTCCAGCAATCATCGTGCTGGTCATGTGGGGAGTCATGCAGTTTTTCGGGCAGCTCACTGCACTAAAAGGACACCATACGGGCGTTGCATACATGGCTCACCTCGGAGGTTTTGTTGTTGGTTTGGCGGTAGCGTGCTTCATGCGCGCTGCGAAATGGCGCCGCTCTAGAATACAGCTTCCCAGAGATAGATAGCCGCCCCACTGCCGCTTCGTCCCGACACAAGAATCTCTGGTCGCCCGTCTTTATTGACGTCAGTGATAGTTGGAGTACCCGTTACTATGGAGTCGGTCGTCAGAAGAGGCTTCAAGCAAGGTTTTTGGTCACACGTCAGGTGGCGACCCGAGCTACCATCTACGACGACAACTCCATTTGAGTAGGCTAACGCAACTTCTGGACGACCGTCGCCAGTCAAATCACCAATAACCGGAGTTCGATTGTAGTGCCCGCCGAAACGATCAGTTCTATCACCAACCTTAGGTTCGACGTCCCAAATAACTGAGTCTGCCTCAGGCTTCCACGCGAGAAGGTGACTAGTACCGTCGCCTCCCGCTGAAGGATCACCACTTACAGACACCACCACCTCCAACTTTCCATCTCCATCAAGGTCACCTACGGCAGGTGCTGCCGGTGTGCAAGCAGAGACGTTGAGAGTGCGAAGCACTTGCCCCGTTCGTGCTGATACCACGCGGTAGTACTTTCCACGGCGCTCTGCGCCACCCTGAGGAAAGAAACACCCTGTGCCAACGACTACCTCCGGCCCAGGGTTACCTGCGATTAACTCGGCAACAACCGGGGTAGATTGTACCACCTGATCGAACTCCGTGCGCCACAGCTGAAGGTTGATATCGCGAAAGAGGTACCTCAATCCACTTTTGGACGGCTTCGTCGCCCTGAACGCGTACAGAAAACCACCGTTCGGAGTTGCAGGTTTGATACGAGTATTCTGAGAAATGTCAGTTCCAATTATCATTTCGCCTGGCCCATCGTCGTTCACATCAGCGAACACGGGCGATGAAAAGACAGTATCGGCTGCGTTGTAATACCACCGGACCGTTCCATTCGAGTTGAGGAGGTACACGTTGCGGTCAAAAGATCCGAAACCGATTTCCATCCGACCATCACCGTCAAGGTCGCCCACCGCGGGGCGGCCATACACAGAGTTCCTAAACGCATCAAAGCCGCGCTTCTTCGCCCATTTTTGAATACTGAATGTCCACGCAGTCGATCCGTCACTCCCCTTAAACGCGATCACTCCACCATCGCACGCCTTACCTTTGAAGCCGCCGTAACCAATCACCACATAAGGCACACCATCTCCGTACAGAGCCCCGATCACGGGCGACGAATACAACTTGTCGGTGAGCGGAGAGAAGGGGCAGCTACGGTTTGGGACCTCACGCGACCAAAGAAGGGAGCCGTCTGCTCGAACTGCCGAGACCACTCCGTCGATAGTTGCGACCACAACCTCTGTGCCGTTGGAGAGATCCCCGTCCAGCTCACCAGCCGCCACGCTGCTCTGCCCCCCAGGTTTCCCAGGCACGGCGAAGGCCGAGGTAGCTTGCGCCATACTGCTACGCACAAACAGCAGTGAGCAAAGGCACAAAACAATCCTAACTGCTTTGAATGGCATAGAGAACACTCCTCCCTGCGAAGAGACAGAACACTATTCGTGCCACCCGCCGCTCCTCTATGAAGGAGGGTCGTCTCTGTAAGCCAACAGCCCAATGAATCGGGGCTCTGTTTAAATCGCCCTCTATAAACCTCAAAAATCGATCCAATCCCACGATTCTTCCGCAACCCTTAAAAATTCTTAGGTGTTTGTCCCGTCATTTTACAAATCCGTGACAACTGAGGTGCGTCCCCGTGGCAAATTCTCAAATACCGGCGAGGTTATTTTGGAGGGCACGATGATCACACGCACAATGACCACACGATTGAGTGACACGGACCTAGTTAAAGGAGTAGCAACCAAAGACGAGAGCTGCTTCGAAGAACTTCTTGAACGATACAGCACTAAAGTCCTTAACCTCGCGTTGCGGATTACACGCAACCAAGAAGATGCCGAGGAAATCCTACAAGACGTTTTCGTTACCGTTTTTACAAAGGTTGTCAGCTTCGAACACAAATCAGCATTCTCGAGCTGGTTGTACCGGGTGACCATGAACTCAGCGTTCATGAAGATCAGAGCCAGAAATCGCAGACGTACCGTATCTCTTGAGGATGTCGAGCCAGATGTTCGTCAGAACTGGGTAGGCAACCGAACAGAGATGTTCGATATAGATTTCATGAGTTCAAGACACGAGCTTCGGGGAGCGATCGAAAAAGCGATTGAAATGCTTCCCGAAGATTACCGAGCGATCTTCATCTTGAGAGATGTGGACGGTATGTCGAACGACGCTGTTGGGCGAATATTAAAGCTCTCCGTGCCAGCCGTGAAGAGCAGGCTGCATCGATCACGCCTGTTGATGAGACAACAGCTAAAGAAGTATCACGAACAAGACCATCAAGCGGCTGCTGCGGCAGAGTTTGAAGCTCATTACGTCGTCTGACGCCTATTTTTCACACCGTTGGTCCGCCGAACACGCAACCCGCGCGTGTTCGGCCGGTTTTTGCCTTTGCTCTCCTAACGCGATCTCTTTTGACTGCCCCGGAATTCAGGGCTATAGCTCCTGTGCAATGAGTTTTGCGGCAGCGTTTTACAACTTCACCATTGATCTTAATCACGTCGATAGAGAGCTCTTCTCTAAATTTCGTGTCAAAGTCGCTCTTCACCCCGACGAGTCGCTAGAGCACCTCTTTGCCCGTATGATCGCATTTCTGCATGCTCACCAGGAGGGACTCGCCTTCTCGCAGGGCCTTTTTGATATTAAAGCTCCCACCATGTGGAGCAAAGATATCACCGGAGAGCTCATCACCTGGGTTCAGGTCGGGGTTCCAGAGAGAAAGAAATTAGAGACCGCGCTCCGCGCAGGACAATCACCTGAGTACCACGTGTACTTCTACGAACCCGAGCAGATCCGTGCCTTTTGTCAGCAGCTACGGGGGAGTAAGAGCAATTGGGTAGAGCCTATCCAATTTTACTCTATCGATCCGTTACTACTCGACTCGCTTGTTCCGCTGATTCGATCAAGCCCTGAGTGGAATATCACGTTCGTTGATAGTCATATCTACTTAACGTGCGATGGTGTTGAGCTTGAGTCTGATATCCTTAGTGTCGATATCTGGTCAGCATATCAAGACAGTCTCGTTGAAGAGCTGCCTGCTGTTTAGTGAAAGGTCACCATGAGCGATACCACTACAACTTCCTGCACCCGCCTTCATGCAATTGTTCGGGGTCGTGTGCAAGGAGTTGGATTTAGGAATTGGGTTTACTCGCAAGCGAAGCTGCTTCGAGTGATGGGGTGGGTAGCGAATACTGATGATGGTGGGGTAGCGGTTTTGGCGGATGGGGGCGAGACGGTCTTGCAGGAGCTCTTGGCGGAACTACATAAGGGGCCCAGGCTTGCGAAGGTTACGGGCGTTGAGGTGACGTGGTCGAC
>JAYVGZ010000512.1:0-7448 GCA_043771805.1 Pseudomonadota bacterium | reverse complement strand
CCCTTCAGGGGTCGATTTACAGAGTAAATCGGGGGTGAAAACAACTAGCCGTTCACAAAAACAGTCAACGAGCGATCAGCTCGTTGTCGACAGAAACGTTCGCCTGACTGCAAAAATTGTTCTCGTAACACCTTTGATTTGTGAACAAAAATATACCCGTGAACGGATACACGGAAACTGGTTTCAGTCTTAATCCAGGGTCGAATTAAGCATATCGAGCGCCCGTTTAGTCTCATCATCCGCTGCTTTGAAATGGGTCAGTGCAAAGCGAATAAACCGCCGCGCTTCTTCTAACTCGCCGTGGCGAATCAGCTCGTTTGCGCGTGTAATTACTACGCCATATTCATCGTGGGATCCGACCTCCATTTGTAGAGGCTCGCAGCCCGTGCAAAGTATTGCGACCCCATCTGCTGGTGAGATTTGTTGGAGCGAGAGAGGCCTAAGGTCAGCAATCATCGGGCATCGATCGTGCGCGTAATCGACACCATCGAACGGGAGAGGTACGCCTTCAATTGCGACAACACTGAATCCGATTGTCTTGCACAGCTCGCGAAAGCGCGTCTCTTCGTAACTTCGAATAGAAAATGTGTCGTCTTGGGCGAATAACACCTCACTTCCGAGGTAGACCTGTAGTCGTGCGATGCCGCCGGCACAGATCCGCGCGCGTATGTCTTGCACATATCGGACAAAGGTATGAGGGGTAAGATGTCCTAGGGTGGCAAACGAGAAAATGAAATCAAACTCGCCTTTTACCTGGCAAAGATCCATCCCGCTGCACGGCACGAGCCGCGGAGTATCTCGCCCCTTGAAGATGGATTTTGCATAAGCCAGAGCTTGGATTGAAGAGTCCGTACCCGTGATGGTTCGTACAGAATCCATAGCCGCTCGGAGTAACCTTCCAATGCCGCACCCTACTTCAAGGGCGTTGGCGGTTCGAAGCCATGATGAATCCAAGCCTGCAACGATAGTTGCGAAATCTCGTACGCCAGATGCGAGCAGTGAATCTCTATCTCGCGCGTGCTCGGCCATCCAGAAGAGAGGATTGAGTTGGACGCGTTCGTCCCATGTTCCTGCCACTGGTATAAGGTCACCGTCAACGTCGCTTGTAGCCCTCATTGTGCTCTGAAGAACCCCTAGACCCGCTCGATGATTGTAGCTATTCCCATCCCGAGGCCGATGCACATCGTTATCAGCGCATACCGACCCTTGGTTCTTTCAAGTTCATCCAGTGCCGTACCGATCAACATTGCACCTGTCGCACCTAACGGATGTCCAAGCGCAATTCCTCCACCGTTCACGTTAACGCGAGAGGGGTCAATCTTAAGCTCACGCAAAGTGTACACGGCAACTGGAGCGAACGCCTCGTTAATTTCCCAAAGGTCGATCTCAGACACCGTAAGTCCGGCTCTTTGAAGTGCTTGCCTTGATGCCTCAACAGGCCCGGTCAACATCACGCGGGGAGGGGAACCGATCGCTACTGAAGACACGACGCGTGCTCTTGGGGTCAACTGGTGGTGGATAAGAGCTTTCTCACTGGCTACGAGAACCGCTGCCGCGCCGTCAACTATCGCTGATGCATTCCCGGCTGTGATGATGCCGTCCACTTGGAAGGGAGTCTTTAGTTTTCCAAGCCCTTCAAGGGTGGTTTCAGGACGGGGGTTGTCATCAACCTCGAGAAACTGCTGCGCCGCGGCGTCATCTTTGTAGGCCACTTTGAACAGGGCACGCTTAAAACGTCCCTCGTCCGCGGCGCGCTTTGCATTTTGTTGCGAGAGTAAAGCAAACGCGTCGGCGTCATCGCGTGATACGTGGAACTCTTTTGCCAGAAGTTCTGCTGCTTGACCCTGCTGGACGAGGTCAGGATGGTAGTGCTTAAGAAGAGCACTCTCTTCTCCGCCGCCATCGCTAAACATCGGAACTCGCGTCATATGCTCTAAGCCACCGGCGACAACGAGATCGTATTGACCGGAAGCCACGCCACTGGCTGCAAAGTTCACTGCTTGCTGCCCAGAGCCGCACAAACGGTTAATAGTCGTTGAGGGCACGGTAAACGGCCATCCTGCAGCGAGAACCCCGGCGCGCCCGACACACCAGCCCTGCTCTAATGTTTGAGTGACGCATCCGACAAGCACGTCTTCCACGTCTTTGGGATCGACTTTGTTTCTTTGAACTAATTCGTTTAGAGGGAGTGTAAGGAGGTCAACAGGATGGATGGAGGTAAACTTCCCCTTTCTTCGTGCTCTTGGGGTTCTTACAGCGTCTACAATAAATGCTGATGACATACAGTTGCCTCGTCATAACCTAGACAAAAGAGCGGTGTCGCTGCACCAAAGCGAGCGACCTAATGCCTTTATTGTACCACGCAGACGGGACTACCGACCAATATAGATATCTACTCGTCGATTCAACTGCCTACCAACGCTGTTTCCGTTTGTAGCGATAGGACGAGTGGAACCGTGATTGGTAACTTTGATTTGGTCCATGCTAATACCACGAGACCCTAGGTAGGCACTCACAGTGCGGGCGCGGGATTCCGCAAGCCGCTCATTGTAATCTGGAGTACCTGCATCATCTGTGTGACCGACAACGTTGATAACGTACGCGCGCGGGCTACCCTTCAGAGATTCAGCAATTACCTCAAGGTTAGCCACAGCGCCGGCCCTGAGGCTCGTTGCGTTTTCATCAAAGAACACCTGATAAACTCCACCGACAGGGTCGGAAATAACGGCTTGATCGAGGCGACCCTGAACGGCTTCTAGCTCACGTTGGTTGGCGATATTCTGGATTTTAAGAGAGGCTAATTGACGCTCTTGATTGAGTTGCGTTCCTTCACTGAGGTCGTATCCCGCGCCAGAGAGTGCACCAGCAATTGCGCCGAAACCTGCTCCGACTGCAACACCTTCACCCGTGTTCCCCACCTGATTTCCTACGACAGCGCCAGCTCCCGCGCCCCAGCCAGCTCCAAGCACGGTGCCCGCAATGGTCTTGTCAGGACCTGGTTGTGGGTTTGAGCACCCAAAATTCAACGAAAAGAGTAGTACTGTTAGGGTATTTCTGAGAGGGGAGAATTTTTTCTTCAATGAATACGCCATGTTGGTGCCCTTGAAAGATGAATCAAATAACTTTCCAATTCTATACAGCTTTTGCGGAGGAGTGTCACCTTACCGACTACGGTGTTTACCCCGCAGCGAGATAAGCGACCATCCCAGCACTACGACCGAAAGTAGCCACCAAAACCCCTCAACATCTACAGATGTGTAGATGGTTCGGTATCCGATTAGATTCACCGACATGTCGATCGTACCCTCAGAAAAGGTAGGAAGCGTCGCTAAAGTTCGCCCGATCGGATCAACTACCGCTGTTAAGCCGGTGTTTGTTGAGCGCAAAAGGAACCTTCGGTTTTCGATTGCCCTGAAGGTTGCAATCATATGGTGTTGTAGAGGAGCGACGGTATCACCAAACCATGCATCGTTCGTTTGGTTCACGAGTAACTCAGCACCTTTGAGCGTCGAGGCTCTGGCGAGCGGCGGTGTCACATCCTCGTAACAGATAAGCGGCGATACCTTCACCGGAACTCCAGTCGAGAGTTGAAAGTCGAGCACTGCGGGCCCTTTTCCCGGGGTAAAGCTCCCAGCCGTTGCATTGATCTCTTTGATGAAGGGGAAGAGGTCTCCGAATGGAGTGTACTCACCGAAGGGCATAAGCACGATCTTGTTGTACGGCTCGGGGAGCGAACCATCGGGCCTTACCATCACGGCACTGTTGTACAGGGAGCGGTCGGAGCGGTACGTAACTGCACCCACCAAAAAGGCTGAGCCATCGCCGATAAAGGGTAGCAGCTTCGAAAAACGAACATCTTGTAGCTCAGCGGGAATAAAATCAGTGATCGTTGATTCGGGCCAAATGATCAGTGAGTCTGGTTGGGAGATCGATTTGCTAATCTTTAAGTATCGCTCCCGATTGACTGAGAAGTAAGAGATGTTGTGTTTCTGCTCAAGCGAAACATTGCCTTGTACAAGAACGGTGCGAAGTGATGGGCCGTACATTTCTGGGAATGAGTCGATTCGCCATAAGCCATAAGCGATACCCGATGCTAGGCAAACCAATGAAAGGATGCGCGCTATGATTGATGTCTCCTTTCTTAGAGAGAACGACTCGCAGAGCCACATCATCAAGAAGGTGATAAGCCACACACCGCCCAGGTCAGCAATTTGGGCCATCGGCAAGAAACCAATCTGGGTATGGCCGAAGTCCCACGGAAAAATGCGAATCCAGAACTGCTGTGCGATAAGCCATGAGAGTGCTGTCCGAAGTCCACATTTCGCTAGGCAATTCGGAATGTGATTCCAAATGAACGCAAGGAACAGGAACTGAACGGCGCTGCCGCAAACAAAAAGCCCGAATATCGCAAGCGAAGCAACGAGTGGGAACCCACCGAACTGCGAGATCGTATTGAAGAGCCAGTAGAAGCCAGCTGAGTACGTTAGACACCCTGCTACAAAAGCACGGCGGAGTGGTCGATGAGGGTTACGAAGAGAGGCGATCCAAAGAGGGATGCAGGTCCAACCCAACGCTGCCCCCGCTGAAGAGCTCGGAACCCACCACGCCGCAACTAAACAGCATGCCGCCGCAAGGCTTGTAACCCAAGCCAGCAGCGACGAAGAAAAACGGTTTGAGATCACGAACGGTCTTCCCTCTTCCAGCAGTCAATGAAACTCGTTAATGGAGAGTTCGATTGAAGTGTCCGTTATTCGAATGGATTTTGACAAAACGAGGTGCCAGCGAGCTGAGTTTCAATGCAGAGAAGCCGATTGTACTTCGCTGTTCGCTCGCTGCGCGACACTGAACCCGTTTTAATCTGTCCGGCTCCGGTGGCTACAGCTAGATCGGCAATGGTGGTGTCTTCTGTTTCGCCCGAACGGTGTGAAATGATCGAAGTGTACCCATTTTTGTGGGCGAGGTTGATCGCTTCCAGGGTCTCCGTGACTGTTCCTATTTGATTCAGTTTAATCAGAATCGAGTTCCCGACTCCTTGAGAGATTCCATCGGCGAGCCGTTTCACGTTAGTAACAAAAAGGTCGTCACCAACGAGCTGTAGCGAGCCTCCGAGCTTCTCGGTCATAGCGCGCCATCCGTCCCAATCGTTCTCATCGAGTCCGTCTTCAATGCTAACCAGAGGGTACTTCTCTGACCAGCCTGCGTACAGCTCTACGAGATCGGCGGATGAGTACTCCTCTTTTGAGCCTTTCTTAAATACGTACTTCTTTTTCGACTCGTCGTAGAACTCACTTGCAGCAACATCTAAAGCGATAGAAACATCTTCTCCTGGCTTGTATCCTGCGTCGGTAATCGCCGACACTAATTCTTCCAATGCGTGCTCGGGAGATTTTAAGTCGGGGGCGAACCCGCCCTCGTCACCAAGTCCGGTAGAGAATCCTTGCTTCTTAAAGCTTTTCTTTAGGGTGTGGAACACCTCAGCAGCACACCTTATATTTTCAAAGAAGGTTGTTGAAATATGGGGGACGATCATGAACTCCTGGAAATCCAGGCTGTTTGCGGCGTGCGCACCTCCGTTAATGACGTTTACAAGTGGAATAGGAAGTTGTCGCGCGTTCGTACCTCCTAGGTAGCGGTACAGCGGAATGCGAAGATAATTAGCACCTGCGTGGGCGGCCGCGATGCTGACGCCTAGAATTGCGTTTGCACCAAGGCGACTTTTCGTCTCAGTTCCATCGAGATCGATTAATTTACGATCCAGAGCAGCGAGCTCAAGCACATCGTGTCCCGCTACTGCTGGGGCGATCTTCTCTTTAACATTCTCTACCGCCTTGAGGACACCCTTCCCGCTGTATCGAGTCGGATCTTCATCCCGTAATTCATGCGCCTCATACTCGCCGGTGGAGGCACCAGAGGGAACCATGGCTGAGCCCTGACTGCCGTCCTGCAATGTCACGGTTACAGCAACAGTAGGGAACCCTCGTGAGTCGAGGCATTCGTAAGATGAAACATGAGAGATTGCGCTTGATTTCATTAATTCCTCTTCGTTCAGGGCGTCTCGGGAGAAAACGATAGCTGAAAAACTTTCTAGGCCCGTCAACGCGGGGCAAGTGTAAAGCTGCTGGCGAGGAATGGCAAGAACAGGTTAACCTTCGCGTATGCGATTATCAGCCCCCCTGATCCTCCTTCTGTGTGCTTTGGTGACAGCCGTTGTTTCATTTCTTGGAGATGATAGTTTTCTCAGGCTGACCTCAATGCAAAAGGGAGTCGCTCAGCAGCAGCGAACGAATAACAAGCTCCAAGACCAGGTTAATGGGCTGAAGCGCCAAGTTGCCGGCTTGCAGAACGACGGCCGTGTAGTCGAGAAGGCAGCCCGTGACGAACTTGGCATGGCACGATCAGATGAAGTAATTGTGATCTTCGAGCGTAAAGAAAAAATGGCCGGTAGTGGACCTATTGTGGAGGGTGGTGCAAAAAGTCGGTAGTCTCATCACGGGAGCGTTACAAACTGCAGCCGCGGCGCAGAGCCCCTCTGCTGCTCCAAAGCCTTTGTCATCCATTTCGCCGAAGGATTCGGATAAGGATCTTTCCCAAGAGCGATCTTACTCTTCCCCAATAACGGGGGCAAAACTTCCATCAGAAGTCTCATCAGCTGTTTCTCACGCCGATACCAGTAAGAAATATGCAGATGAAGCCCCGCGCAGGATGCAGAAATTTCGAGCACGCTCTGACCTGCTCCTTGTCAAAAGTATTTTATCAAAAGCGCTCGCGCGCCGCGGCTTGGAGAAAAAGATAGAGCGGTATGAATTCATCCTGCACTGGAAAGAAATTGTGGGAGAGAGCCTAGTATTGGTATGTAAGCCCGAATGTCTCTCTAGAAATACCTTGATTGTTCGGGTGATAAACTCTGGATGGGCCCAAGAGATAGGGTTTATGAAGCCGTTGATCCTGCAGCGATTGTCGAAATATCTACCTTCAGGGGACCTAGTGGACGATATTCACTTCAGGGTTGGACCGCTCTAGTTGGAGCTGTCGATCGGCTGTCATTTCGTGTGATTGTAAAACACCAAAATTGTACTTCCGTACCGCCTCTGTTCAGTTTCCTCAAAAGCCGTCAACTCGAGAGGCTCATACTCTTTAGGATCAATCTGAACTATAATCTGGCCACCAGAAGCTAACAGATGAGGCCGTTCAGCTATAATGTGCATCGCCTCAATCCATACGCCCTTGTACTGGGGTGGTGCAACGAAGATAAGATCAAACACTTTCGCCGTATTCTTAAGGTATATGAAGGCATCGGTATGACGTACCTCTGCCCGATCTGAGAGCTGCGTTGTCTCTAAATTTTCCTTTATTACTTTGACCGCTTTCGCGTTCGTATCCAGAAAGACGCAGTGCGCGGCGCCTTGGCTCAAAGCTTCTATCCCTACGCTACCGGTACCGCCAAAGAG
>JAYVGZ010000511.1:0-7232 GCA_043771805.1 Pseudomonadota bacterium | reverse complement strand
ATCACGGTGGCGCTCAGAGTACGATTGGGTCGGATACGTAAGAGCCTTTAGCGAAGCAGCTATGGTTGGCGCACTTGCCGATTGGTTTGCAGTAACGGCGCTCTTTCGTCATCCACTCGGTATCCCGATTCCTCATACAGCGATCGTACCGAGTAACAAGGCTCGCATCGGACGCAGTCTCGGTCTCTTTATCCAGAAGAACTTTCTTTCAGAGGAAGTATTAGAGGAAGAGGTACTCAACATTACCGGGCACATTACCCGCTGGCTTGAGCGTGATGAGAATCGTCGATCTGTTGTTCGTCGAGTGAGGCTGATGATCCCTCGATTCCTAGACGCCATAGAAGAGGCTGAAATTCGGGCGCTCTTAGATCAACAGGTTGAGGGAGTAGTGCGCCGTGTCGATGTCGCTAAGGTTTTCGGAAAAGTTCTCTCCCTTTTGACCGTGAATGGTTTGCACGAAGTTGTGCTGGATGAGCTTGTTTGTCAATCGAGATCGTTTTTCCGCGCTAACCAGGAGTGGTTCCATGCCGAGCTTCGGCATTCGAGCCCGTGGTTTATCCCGTCGTTCGTAGACAAGAAAATAGCCGAAGCGATCATCGCTAAAAGTGAAGAGACGTTTGCCGCGGCACTGGCCGACCGTAACCACGAACTTCGACTTCGGGTTCATAAGGCAGTACTCGGCTTTATCGATAACCTTGAACACTCAAGAGACTTTCAGAAGCGAGGCGAAGAGATCAGAGAGCTGTTGCTCGAAAACGAGGTGTTTAGGAGTTACATTAACTCGGTGCGGGATGGATTGATCGAAGCGCTAAAGGTTGATGTAAGGAAGGATGACTCCCAAATCACCTCGGCCATCGAAAGGATTCTAGAAGGCTTCGTAAAGACTATGAGTGCGTCGCCTGAGCTGCAACAGCGGATCAATCGAGCATTGAGGGGGGTATTTAAGGCGGCGGCCGGAGACCAGGGCAATCATGTAGCTGAAGTAGTTAGTAGGACAATTGAGTCCTGGGATACTACGACACTGGTTTCAAAACTTGAGGAGCAGGTAGGGCGGGATCTGCAGTATATTCGGATTAACGGTACCCTTGTCGGAGGGCTGGTAGGACTCTTGCTTCACTCAATTGAGCAATTTACCCGGTAGCGCAGATCCGCCTAGCAGATCTGCGCCGCCGACAGCTAGACTGCAGCTGCGTATAGAGCTGCAGCGTTATCCCAGTTGACTACGTTCCACCAAGCATCAACGTAATCAGCTCGCTTGTTTTGATAATTCAAGTAGTACGCGTGCTCCCAGACATCCAATCCAAGAATGGCAACCTTGCCCTCCATGAGAGGATTATCCTGATTCGGCGTCGAAGAAATAGAAAGGGTGCCGTCTTTTGCTGCAACTACCCAACCCCATCCTGAGCCGAATCGGCCAAGACACGCTGCCTTAAACTTAGCCTTCATCTCGTCAACAGTTCCGAAGGCCGCTTTCACAGCACTTTCAAGAGCACCTGTTGGGGCTGTGCTTCCGCCCGGAGTCATTAGCTTCCAGAAAAAATCGTGGTTCCAGTGTCCACCGCCATTGTTGCGAACCGCGGTTCGAACACTTTCAGGTAGATCACTGAGGCCTGCGAGAAGATCTTCAATCGACTTAGCTGAGAGATCTGCGTGATCCTTTAAGGCATTGTTAAGGTTCGTCACGTACGTTGCATGATGTTTACCGTGGTGGATCTCCATCGTCCTGCCGTCAATGTAGGGCTCGAGGGCGGTGGTGGGGTAGGGGAGAGCAGAGAGTTCGAAAGCCATGGTTGTTCCTCCTTAAGAAAATTACTAAGGGTCAGTATCCAACTTTCGACCGAGAACGCAACCTTTGGAAATAAGCCAAGCACGGGAAATTTTAGCAACTGCTGTTTCTTCATCACGAACAGTACTGTGCTTGAAATTACCCCATTTTACTTCTTGCGGAGAAGCCAGTGACCCGGAAAGTGACCGATATGCCGCGACATCTTCGCCCCCATGAGAAGCTAGCATCGCTTGGCCCTGCGGGACTGAGCGATACTGAGCTCCTCATGGTTCTCCTAGGGAGTGGCAGTAGTCAGAGACCTGTGCGCCGTGTTGCGAAGGACCTGCGCGGCATCATGTCGCGAAGCGCCGCTGATTTATCACTTGATGAAATTGTTGCCGTAAAGGGCATTGGCCCTGCGAAAGCGGCAACGATTCTCTGCGCACTCGAATTCGCTCGAAGACGGAGTGCCACTGGTGCAGTACGGGTTCGCCAGCCCCGTGATATCCTTCCGCTTGTGAACCACCTTAAGAATCATCCCCAAGAGAATTTCGTCGCGATATCACTCAACGGAAATCACGAAGTGTTGAATACCCGAGTGGTAACGATCGGGTTAGCAAATTTCTGTCAGGTTCATCCGCGTGAGGTGTTTGCAGACCTTTTACTGGATCGTGCTACATCGGCGATCGTCGCGCACAATCATCCGTCTGGAAACTTGGAACCTAGTGAGGAGGATATTGCGGTAACTCAGAGATTACACCAGTCAGCTCGTATCTTAGGTATTAAGCTGCTTGATCATGTGCTGTTTAGTGGGAATGGCTACATTAGTTTGCGGGAGCGGTATGCGCATGCGTTTGCAACATAGAGAGCAGAGACAAAGCAAGCGAGTTGCCCTCATCTCTCAGGGAGTTATGCGTGCTGACGAAATGGGAATTGCTGACTTAGTGCTAGTCATGTAGACTAGGTATTATGGCAAACGAAACATCAGTCCCCATTCACATCGCAAAAGCCCAACTCTCGAAGCTGATTGCGAAAGCACTCCGTGGAGAAACGGTAACGATTTGTAAGGGCAAGATTCCGGTCATCAGGTTCCAGCCCATTGAACCTCCCTCAAATGGCCGGCAATTTGGAGCCTATAAGGGGAAGTTTAAGTTTGATGAGCGAATCCTTGACCCCCTCAGGCAGGATGAGCTTGAACGTTGGGAAGGGTGAAGCGGTGGGTCCCAAGAAAGTCCTATTGGACACACATGTGCTTATTTGGTGGATTTTAGGAGATCGGCGGTTGAGCGCAAAGGCCAAAAGGTTGATCGCAAACGAGGAGGTAAAAATTCTCGTTAGTGCGGCATCCGCTTGGGAGATAAGCACAAAGGTGCGCAGCGGGAAGCTCGCTGAGATGGCTGAATTGGTGGCGCATCTTCCCACGATCTTGACGGAGCAAAAGTTTGCCCACCTGGATATTACTATGTCAAGTGCCTTAACAGCAGGGAGCTTTGAGGTGCCACATCGCGACCCGTTTGACCGAATATTGTCTGCGCAGGCTTTAGAGGAGAGAGTGCCTATTATCAGTAACGATGAAACGCTCGAGCTGTTTGGGGTTGCGCGAGTGTGGTAGCGGAATCGGCTGATGCGGGGCAAAATTCCCGGGCTAGTGACAGCCGTTTGTAGGTTTAGCGCGAGGCACCGGCCGTTTTTGACCACCCCAAGAATGATGTGGCTTTTTCCAGCAGAAGAGATTTGGTTCCAGTGTGGAGTGAGTTATGACCGCAAATGCAGAAACTGAAGAGCGACTAGTAGCCCTCGAATCGCGGATCGCATTCCAAGATCACACAATAGAAGAGCTCAATGCCGTCTTAACCCGACAGCAGACTCAGATTGATACGTTGGTCCAGCGCCTTACCGAAGTGGTTGAGCAGATTGGTCCATCGGTGGTCGGTAAGGGGCCCGACTCCCCGCCGCCGCACTACTAACTGAGAGTTGTTATGCAACATCAACAACCATCTAACACCGAGCAGAGGGAAGTCTTTCCCGGATATGTTGGTCGTTTCTACCATTCCGCGAACATGATCTTTGTTCATTGGGAGATTGAACCTGGCTCGCCGCTGCCGGAACACTCTCACTTACATGAACAGGTCGTGAATATGATTTCTGGTGAGTTCGAACTTACCGTCGAGGGTGAAACGAAGATACTACGTGCTGGTGATGTTGCGGTGATTCCTTCAAATGCGAAACATACGGGGAGAGGTTTGACTCAGTGTAAGATTATCGATGTATTTTATCCGATCCGAGAGGATTACAAATAAGTGCGAGCCCAGATCCACGAGCGTAAAGTAGAAGAGCAAGTATGAACACGCCCTCGCCAAGCTTCGGTAGAGCTTCCCCGGGTGGGCAGAGCCGCCGGCAGAGATTCGGTGATACCCTCTTTGAGTGGATTCATCGGTATCTATTCCACGTGGTCATTGCAGGAGCGGTGCTATTCTATGTTGTGTCCTCAATGCGCCCGCAGATTCTTTTTACAAGCGAGGGTGAACGGATTGATTTCGTCCGTTCAATTGGCGTGATGCAGCCGTCGCGGGTAATCGTGCTAGTAACAGAGTGGTGCCCCGCCTGTAAGAGCCTTGAGGCGGGTCTAAGGGCACAGGGGTTGTCGTTCATCAGGGTGGACATCGAGAAATCACTAGCAGGGCGCGAGCTTTTTAGTAAAGCGGCTGATATCAGTGGCTCGAATGCAATTCCGAAAGTAATAGTAGATAGAAATTTGGTGGGACATTCGTTGGGAGCGATTAGTGCTGCGCTGCGAGAGTCGCCGGGGAGCTAGCGGCCGTTGCAGTAGAAAGTTCCTGAGCGATGGCGGCTACCAGAAGCATCGATTAATAGAAGTGAGCATATAGTGATGAAGCTACCGGTATCGTTAATTGTGGGTGATCTGTTCAATGATAGCACTGTAAAGTATTCGACCTCTGAAATTATTGCCACGATAGGGAAAATGACACCACGCACAGGTGCGACGGGATCGTTTCATTATTCAGAAAGCGACGAATCAGGAAAAGAGATCCGTATGCCGGTTTCGATGAAGGTGGTGCGAGCGGGAAAAATTGAGACTTTGGTCGAGGATACTGGATTTTGATCCGGGTAGGCGCCTGACGGAGGAACGTGTGGGTGCTTACCAGTCTACTTTGATAGTTCGAAATCGAAAATACATCAAGCGTATGGACCTGAGAGCTAATGTACTGGTGTCGATACCTCGTCGAATTCCCCAAGTATCGGGTGGGATTTGGGAAGATCGACAGTAAAAATACAGCCCTTCCCCGGCATATCTCGCGCTGAAATGAGCCCGTTGTTTAGAGCAACAGCCCGCCTAGCGATTGATAACCCAAGCCCAAGCCCAGACCTGTCCTCTCCCTTCTGGGTAAAGGGACGAAAGAGTTCTTCAATTTTACCTGACGGAAGACCACCGCATTGATCTTCAATCTCGATCAGAACTCTGTCTGAAACAGCTTTCCCCCTGATCCATACATTCCCGTTCATCACGTTAAATTTGATGGCATTTTGAACTACATTTGAAAGTGCCGAGACAATAAGATGGCGATCTACCTCGATAATTAGATCAGGTGTCACCTCGATGTGTAGTTGAATTGACTTGGGAAGTGCTTCTAACAGTCCGGTAGATTCAACTTCACCTAAAATGTCGACAAGTCGGTATCTTCGGAGTTCGACGGTCTTCTCCCCTCGCAGCCGGACCTCTGAGAGTGAGCGGTCAATAATATCTTTCATGCGACGCAAGGCATCACCAAGAATCTGGCTCGTGCTTCCGCCGACTCCCACCATTCCTTTCATAATCATCTGGTGTGCGGCTGCGGCATTCCCTAAAGCGTTTCGCATTTCATGGGCTAGAAAACCTAAACGCTGAACTTCTTCGGTCGCAGCCGTGTCCTGTTGGCCTCGGCTAAACTCAGAAACGGCGTCCGCGATTGCAACATCGAGACAGAAGTTTAGACGATTGAACTCTCGGTCATTGACCGGCTGTTCCGCGTACTTGCCGGAATATTCCGTGATCGCTTGGCATAGAGCGCCATACCCGTGAACCACTTGCGAAACGGTGTAGCCAAGGCGCAGCGACTCTTTGCCCCGTCGTACAGCTGAAGATCGGTGGGTGGTCCCAATTCTATCGTCGTCCACATCAGTAGAGCTCTCTTCGTCCGCTCGCAGGATTCCGACTAGTTCATCGTAGAAAATAGGTAAGCCTCGCTCCATTTCAGCACTCGAGCTTTTCGGCTCGTTTACGCGCGATTGTTTCTGGGCGCAGAGAGTGAGAATAGCGTTTCGGTGAGTTGAAAGGAAATCGTGGAGCATAGTTTACTCGGGAGTCTAAGTATCGCGCCGGAAAGCGGATATGACGTAGATTCTGGTTTGCGCGTGCTCGGTGACACACATGCGTCGTGGATTTATGTATGCCTACACGGTCTAGCTACGAAGTGCCAGCTATTGTGAACGGAATGGTGAACGCTAATCGCGACAAAGCTACTTGCAATGTGGTGTCGAAAAGACCGGAGCGGCAATGAAGGCAACTTAGCCCACCTGACCCGACCTACGAGGATTGGTCTGACGATCTGAGCAACTTTAAGCATCCCTGAGAAGAGAATGGCGGAGCCGACGGGATTCGAACCCGCGACCTTTCACGTGACAGGCGAACGTTCTAACCAACTGAACTACGGCTCCGCTTGCGACCTGCAACTTTACCCTCAAGAGGTACCCAACTCCTGCCCAATTGGAAAGGAGACGGAAGTACACAACCGAAAGGCACGTTGCTTCACGTTGAAAAGAGTAACTACCTAAAAACTAGGTGCAAGTAAAGCTCCCCACACGATTCTGCCTTTCCGGAGCGAACCCATGACGGTGGTTGACTCGCCTTTGGCTGCGGTGCAAAACAAGGGGTCCAAGTATTGCATCACAAAGAGAAAACAGGAGCACCGTGGCCGAGTACGACCCAAAAGCAATCGAACCTAAGTGGCAAGCATATTGGGAGAAAAATAGCTCCTTCAAGACCACCGACAGTGCCAAAGAGAAGGTGTACGTGCTCGATATGTTCCCGTACCCCTCAGGCTCGGGGCTGCATATGGGGCATCCGCTTGGTTACACTGCAACGGATATTTATTCGCGCTTTAAGCGAATGAACGGGTACTCGGTATTACATCCAATGGGTTTTGATGCCTTTGGGCTCCCTGCCGAGCAGCACGCAGTTGCTACTGGAGAACACCCTGGAGTTATTACCGAGAAGAACTGCGCCACCTTCGCACAGCAGATGAAGGCCATTGGGCTGTCTTACGATTGGGAAAGAGAGTTAGCCACCTGCACTTCCGACTACTACAAGTGGACGCAGTGGATCTTTTTAAAGCTTTATAACTCTTGGTTCGATGATGGGGCACAGAAGGCGCGACCGATCTCTGAGCTCGAAATTCCGGCTGACGTT
>JAYVGZ010000510.1:0-11595 GCA_043771805.1 Pseudomonadota bacterium | reverse complement strand
AGGAACGGGGTATTTATTGCGGGAGACTACCTAACATACGGCTCTCAAAATGGGGCACTCGCCGCTGGTCGTGGGGTAGCTGAGGGGGTTCTTGCTTCGTTATCCGCCAAATAAGCCACATTAGGAGGGGAAGACAGAACTGCCAGGGTTTGATACAAGCAAATAGTCTTTTTGACCCGATAGTTCCTCATCTTACTTCTTACGTTCATGGCACACACAAATTCTGACGCAGCTGGGTCACCCCCTTCTCCTGGGCCCTCCTCGACATGGTCGTCAACTAAGAGCCTCGCCGTCGCTTCCTGGGAGTCTACCGCCGGTGATCGTCTCCGTTTTTTCTCGTTCGTCTCCCTGTATATACTCGCCTGTTTAATTGACCTGGCAGTACCCGTTGCTATCGGGACCACGCTCGGCGTTTACGTGGAGCACGGATTCTCATTCTCGCTTGCAAACTACGCAATGCTCGGAATCGTGGCGTACATTGCATTACAGGTCACTCGGAATCTCCTGCACCATTACGGGCGCTACTTACAAGGAACCGCAGCCTTCAATGCACGATTTCGCAAGCTTCAGGAGGTATTTGGCGCCCTGATTGGATTCCCACTGAAGTGGCACGTAACTCACCACTCCGGCGAGAACTTGAGCCGACTTTACCGCTCTGTGGGCGCTATCGAGCAAGTTGTCGCCAACTACAGCTCGCAAATAATTGACGGAACCGTAAAGTTCGTCTTCGCATCGATCGCTATCTTCGCCATTGACCTCAAGGTAGCTATCGCAGTGCTCCCAATGGGGCTCGCGACTGTTCTCATTATGATTATGTTCAACGCGCGTCTCACGCGGAACATTCGAAAGAACAACCGATACTACGACAGACAAAATCGAACCTGTTTTGATTATTTAAGTAATATCATCACGGTTAAGACTCTGCGCCTTGAAGAACCCGCGACGCAGTATCTCGCAGACCAACGCAGCGATGGCCTCCGAATCTGCCGAAAGATCTGGAAGTACCAGGAGCTCAAGTGGGGAACTGTAGGAGTTGGCTACAGCGTCGTGACAGGGACTGCGCTGCTCATCTACTTTAGCGATCACCAAACAATTCCAACTCCCGGCGACGTGGCTCAGGTTTACGTCCTGCTTAACTACTTAGACCGAATTCTTGGCGTGATAGGTACATTCACCGGTTACTACAGTGGTATTATTGAGGCGGCGACCGCGTATGACGATGCTTCTTCTGTTCTTGAAGAGTACGCGGAACTGCGGGTTCCCAACCGAACGTCACGGCTTGCACGTGACTGGAGTTCCTTTACCCTCTCGGATCTCACTTTTTCTTACGGAGAGGGTGCCTCAAGCCTCTCTGTTGATTCGCTAAAAATTGGCCGGGGTGAGAAAATCGCTCTCGTCGGTCCAAGCGGCGGCGGGAAGTCCACGTTGCTCAAGATCTTGGGCGGCATGCTTAATGTGTCCTCCTGCCAAGTCACTGCGGAAGGTTCTAGAGAACTCGATGTAGACGACATTGCCGCTGTCAGCCTGCTCATACCTCAGGAGCCTGAGGTATTTTCCGAGACCGTGCGGTACAACCTATCGTTAGGTCAAGATTATTCTATGGCAGAGCTTCAGCGCGCGGTTGAGATGTGCCGAATAGACCACATTCTTAATAAGCTTCCACATGGATGGGACAGCAACCTTGAGGAGGCGGGTCTCAATATCTCTGTCGGAGAGCGGCAACGCATAGCATTGGCTCGTGGACTTCTGCGCCTCAGCGGTAAAGATCTCTTGCTCCTCGACGAACCGACATCAAGTCTTGATCCAATGACCGAGAAGCAGATCTTCCACAATATTCTGGGCCAATGCACAGACAGAACGGTCCTTACCGCCTGTCACCGCCTCGCGCTAGTTCCGCTCTTCGACAAGATAATCTATGTCCGGGATGGCAGAATCGAAGAGATAGGATCGTTCCCTGAACTCCGTGCAGCAGGCAAAGCGTTCTCAGCCGCGTGGGAAGATTACGAGCGAAACGTTTCAGGCGAGGGCGGAGCACACTAACTATGTCTCGCATCGATCGATACGCCGTCAGACGATTTTTCACACTTGCTTCGCTCTTCTTTACCTCAGAGGTAAAATGGAAGGCGTGGGGACTCGTTGCCCTGCTCTTAGGCCTGTCGCTTGCAGTCAATAGCCTGGGCGCCGGAATGAGTTACATCGGGCGCGATTTTATGACTGCCCTCACGCTTAAGAACTCAGATCAGTTCTTCAAAGAGATGATCTACTACCTACTCGCCTTTGCTGCCGCGACCCCCGTCGTTGTGGCGTACACCTACACCGAGGCTCGACTGAGCCTCATGTGGCGTCGGTGGCTAAGCCATCACATTCTGCGAAGGTACTTCCACAACCGCGCCTACTACCGCCTCAACCTTACCGGTGACATCGACAACCCAGACCAGCGGCTCGAGGAGGACACCCGTTCTTTTTGCGCACAGTCGCTCTCGTTCTCACTAATTCTCTTTAACTCCTGCGTGCAGCTGTTTCTTTACGTCTCAATCCTCTGGTCTATCTCGTGGTTACTCCCAGTAACTGCTCTTGCGTATGCAACGATAGGTTCGCTTGCAACGTATTTTCTAGGTCGGCCGCTGATTGCACTTAATTTTTCTCAACTAAAGAAAGAAGCCGACTACCGTTATAAACTCGTCAACATACGAGACAGCGCCGAGGCAATCGCGCTCTATCACGATGAGGAGAAGGAATTTACAAGGACGAGGCAGCGCCTTAAATCAGCGCTAAAGAACCTCCTAAACGTCGTAAACTGGAATCGAAACCTCCAGTTCTTTACGACCGGGTACAATTACATGCTCACCGTACTCCCTACGGCGCTGGTGGCCCCCCTCTATTTTGACGGCCGATTAGAGTTTGGATCAGTCATTCAGGCCGGGGTTGCATTTGGTATCACCATCAACGCGCTTTCAATCGTTGTGAATCACTTCGGAAACATCAGCGTCTTTGCTGCAGTCATCAACCGACTCGGTAGCTTTTGGGAGGCCCTCAATAGGGCTGAAGAACCTTTCGTAACAGGGCCAAAGATTACGGTTGAGCAGGGTGACCATTTAGAATTTCGTCACGTCACCATTATGACTCCACGACACGAACAAGTGCTTATTAAAGAGCTCTCCTTCTGTTTTAAAGAGAAGTCACTGCTGCTGTGCGGTCCAAGCGGCAGCGGAAAAAGCTCCATTTTACGAGTTGTCGCAGGCCTCTGGGATGCGGGTCGGGGCTCGGTAGTAAAACCTAACCTTAGTCATGCACTTTTCCTCCCACAGCGGCCCTATGCCGTTCTCGGCTCACTACGGGCTCAGCTTCTCTACGGTATTAAGCGAGCTGGTTTTCTCGACCGTGAGCTTGAGGAGGTTCTCGAGATCTTGAAGCTCACCGATATGCTCGAACGGGTGGGCGGACTCAATGCGGTCCTCGATTGGCCGAACATTCTCGGAACTGGCGAGCAGCAGAGACTTGCTTTTGCCAGGGTGCTGCTTGCAAAACCGGATCTCGTATTTTTAGATGAAGCGACGACCGCGATTGATCGAAGTATGGAGAAATCTCTTTATACGATTCTGCCGCAGTACGTGAAGCGCTGCGTGAGCACAGGTAATCCGTCGACACTGACTCCTTATCACGAGCACGTACTTACGCTCGAAAGCGGTGGCACGTGGAGCTACTCATGACAATGTCTCCCGCTCGCTTTTCTGGCCTGAAGCTCCTACTCCTCTCTGTTGTAGCGTTGCTATTTCCTCTCCTCTCGGCCTCAGCAAACGATTCACTCAAGCAAGCTCTTTTTGCAGACTGCGACGCTGCCATGACTCAGCTAAGCACCGTCCCTTCAGAGGACCAACTTAATACCCTCGAGTATATTGTTGACGTCTTAAAACTTAGTACCCAGGTTCCCGATTTTCCTGCCGCATACTGGGTTCAGCCCGGAATCCCGAAACCTGGGGAACCCGCGCCCAGTGCTCTTTGGCAAGCCGTTGACGCAAAACGCGAGCTTGAGGCGAAAAGGTGCGCCCTGAAGCTGCTTGAGATAGCCGGCGCTGGGGCAATTAGAATCCTTCCTGAACTCGTATCGATCTACAGCGAGGAGAATCTTGGTGATGAGATTGCTGTCGGTATTGAGGAAGCAGGCGTCGAGATAGCGGAACAGGCGCACCGCGCGGGTATCGCGCTCGCTGGAACCGAACTCGATCAGATCATTAGAACCCTCGCCTCTTCTCGACCTCTATTGGCCCAGAACATTCTTATTGAATATCAGTCGATAGCACTGCCTCGACTGCTAGCGTCACTTTCACAGCTCTCCGATAATGACAGAAAAAAAACTCTCGAATTTCTGCATGAGATTGACCCAACAAGCACCCTTGCACTTGCTGCCCTCAAGGAGCTCGCTGTCAAACTTAACCCAGACCAGCTTGATCTCCTTGCAAGATGGCTTCCACTACCCCGCGACTCGTTCGCACCGAAGGCAGTAGATGACCTTGCCGCCACTGCGACAAACGACGACCCTCGAATAGCCCGATCGTCGATCATTCTCATGGGCAGACTGTGCGTTGAGTTGAACGGCATCTCTCTGTCATCGAAGAGTTCGTCTACCTTTGCAGGGCGCCCCCTTGTGCCCCTTCTTTCAGAGGGGTTCATCCCGTTGGAAGAGCAGAAATGCTTGGCGTCATCTATCAAGCCATTAACTCCCGCAGTAACAGCGATGCTTGCAGATTCAAATCCCTCCGTGGTGCTGCATGCCCTTCATTTGATGCCATCGGTCGTTCGTTACCTCACTGGGAAGGTACGCAATACAACGTACGCGAGACTGAAGTCATTGGGCGCTTTTGATAGTACACCCACTGTTACCTCTGACCTAAGAGACGCGGCACTTCTTGTGATGGGTGCCTTCGGTGAACACGCGACCGAAACTGTGACAGTCTATCAGGAGTGGATTAAGAAGCAGCCTGCCAGCGAGATGCCACTAGGTGTGGTGGAAGGAATTCGTAAATTACCAGAGTCAAGCTCTGCGCGCTTTACCCCTTTCCTTGTTTCGCTGCTAGAGCAACAAATAAGGGTAGAGACGGTGGCTAAGCTTTTGGCAGAGAGGCAGATGCCACTTGAGTCCGAGCTACAACGGTTGATAAAGCTGAAGGCCGACACCGAGGTGCGCCTTTTGGTGAGGGCGCTCTCCGCTCAAAAAACTCCTCGTCTCTCTGACATTGAGGTCGTAGCAACCCTGGTTGATTCGGGGTCTCTGGGGGATGATGCGTCTCAAGCGTTGATTCATATCGGCAAGAAAGCAACATCCCCGGCGCGCGAGCGGCTTGCCACTCTGCCTGCTCCTGAACGTCCTAGGGCGTTGGGCGTCCTCGTTGCACTTGGCGCCGCTCTTCCCGCCGAGGCGGATGACTTAAAGAGGTTTCTCATTCAGGGTACGTGCAGTGAGTTGGCACGATACAGATCGGCTGTTGAGAGGCTACTCTCGCTACCCCAAGCCGCCACGCCAGATCCACTTTCAATAGCTCCTCGAGTGATTGCTTGCCTTCCCACCCTTCCCTCGGATCTCATAGACTCCTTAGTGAAATCGCCGGCCCTAGGGAGGAATGTTTCCGGAGACCTCGTGGAGCAGCTACTCTTCGAACCGGCTTCAAACGAGGTCCTTGCTACCTTTGCACTTTCGTCCGTGATTGAAGGCGGATCTCCAGAACCCCACCAGACCGAGCTCTTTCAACGGATACTTTCCACTGCTCCGCGCCTTTCGAAGATCGTCCTCCTTAAGCAGCTGCTTGCGTCTGGCGGGTCGCCGCTGCTTACAGCCGGAGTTCGAATGATTGTAGACCAGTCGCCTAAAGATCTAGAACTCTTCACTACCGCACGGTGCGCCCTCGCTCGCCTCGGAGACTCGACCTACAGCTGGCAGCCCTTCGTTCGTGAAACAGTTGAAAAACTAGGTCAGGGGATTCCTGCCGATCGTGATCTCGAAGCACTTCAGCATCTCCCTGTACCCCTCGTCTTAGGTCAGCTTACTGTCGCTTTCAGGTCTGGTTACATCCCGATTACAGTAGGTGGTGCTCGCGTGGCATCAACGATGGCGAAGTCTGCCGACTCCCTTGCGCCGCAGCTTCGAGAGCTGCTGAGGGATCGCAGTCCTCCGATCCGGTACGCCGCGGCGCTCGCCCTCTTCCATATCGATGCAGCATCACCCGTACTGCTTGATCCAATCCGGCGGGTGCTGGTGAACAGATACTTTGAACCCAATAAAGTAAAATCTCCCACTGCTGGACAGAGAGAGCTGTTTACCGCGCTGATTGCTAGTCGGCTCGGTGTATTGCGTGAAAAACGTCTGACGCAAATAACCGGAATAGCAGCAGCGTTTCAAGACTTACACCCTACAGTTGAGCCAAGTCCAGACGCCGTAGCTCAGAGAGGCCCAGAAGGCACCGCATCGAAGTAAACTTATTTACTCTCACAACTTCATGACCACACAACTCATCCGAAGTTTCGTTTTTCTAACCTCCTTCCTCTTAATGATGCTATCCGTCGGTGCACCTGTTAGCGCCGCTCCGCATCAACGCGGTATCGCATTTTTTTCTCTGCTCTCGCCGCAATTTCCGTGTGATGACGCATTGAAGATATTCGATTCTACCCCCCTCCCCGCTTTGGCTATTCTATGGGGCACCTTCGGCACCGATACCGCTTGCCTAAAGAAATGGTTCGCAATGTTCCCCTCAAGTCAGCACACTCTGGAAGTTCACCTTTTCAACGGCCCATGCCTTCGAAATAACCGGTGTGAGGCGAGCGAATTCGGAGCTGGGTTGACGCCTCGAGAGTTGAATAGCCTCATTGAATCTAGAGACGCGAAAATTCTGAATAATCTATCTGAGCGAATTGATGCGATTAAGGTAGCGATAGAAAAACTTGCCCGCCCATCAGACGAACTAATCCTTTCGACCGGATTAGAGGATAATTTTACCCCTAAGGCCTATCAAATTGTCGCAACCCTCGTGAAGGAGCGGTGGCCCTACTCTATCGTGCGAAACCCGGTTGGGAATTTAAGAGAAAAAGGGAGCACCGGCGCTGATTACATTGAACTGCACGGATCCGCTCCCAACTTTGCAGCAGATGCGCTTTGCATTGCGAACCTTGATGGCACCGATATCTCGATGCCCCACCGTATGGGAATTCCACCGAGGCCTATCTCTTGGGAAGAGGCACAGCTGTTCGTTCGGAAGTACGAGCAGCAGTGTCGAGTTACATTCTTGTGGGCTGGGGAGTGGCAAGGGTTGATTCGTGGGGAGTTTGCTGTGCCGTCGAAGAGGCGGTTGGTTGTGGATGAGCGGGATGTGCGGTTAGTGAGGGAGTTCTTGGCATCAACACATCGTTAGACGGTGGTTTGTACAGCAGATTGTCGAGGCCGCTACTGTGTAGAGAATCGAGAAATGACGATGATAACTCTAAGACACCTCACCGATTTTGCAGAGAAACAGCCTGATTCTACCGATTGTCAATCGATCGGATTGATCAATCGCTTAAACCCAATATTCTTAAAATCACGAACATTGCGAGTGGCAAATTCAGTCACTCCGTGTCGGCGAAGTGTATGGCCCAATCGAAGGTCATAGATCCCAACAGCCCGTGAAAGAGTCTGAGAATCCCTCCATACTTCCTCCATGACGCCAGTCGAACATTCTAGAACTTGCCACCGAGGATTCGATCGGAAGTGTGCGCAAATCTTTGCTGCGCCTTTCGCTGACAATGGTGATTGCACGACATGCCTATTTCTCAGCAGTACATACAACTCACACAGCACCAAGTCCGAGATCACAAACCTATCGTTTGAAATCATCCCCTTCAAATATTCAGAAGCTACCGAGTATTCCGCGCATGTTTCATCAACGGCGTAGAGAAGAATGTTTGTATCACACGACTGCACGACTAACTCCTCTCATGAGCGAGGCGCCGCAACTCACGGGGATCCGTGACTTTCAGCCGAAGTCGAGCCGGTTTTGGAAGCTCCCATCCACCCCGAGGTAACGCGCGGCCTTTCTTCTCGCCAAGTTCGTGTTGGGGGTACTGCAGAATTATCTGTTCCGCACCTCTTCGTAGAAGTTCAGCCATCGGATAATCCAAAGATTCAGCGAGCTGCTTAAGTTGCCTGTACAGAGGGCCCGGAAGCTGAATCTGAAGTTTATTCATTATACGTCTATCGTACATCTATGTATAAGCGATGGCAATAAAGGAAATAGGCTCACCGTATATCGTCAGAATTACCGCAGGTATTGGCACCACCCTCCCCCAACGAACTCCAGTTTTGGGTCATATCTTTCTCATTACAGCGAACGAAGGATTCAGAGGAGAAGGCTGAAGTTGAGGAATGTGGAATATTCTTGTTGAATAGATTGAATATTCCTGTACCATGGTTAAAGGCCTGAAAAATTCAGGTATTTATTGAGAAATAAAAGTTTCTTCATAGAGAGCACCTTCAATGAGATACGAAGCGTTTAAATACCAGACACAACCAACAGCCCCCACCGCGGTGGCTGCCGGTGTGCTTGCCGATCTCCGGCGCGGTATGACGCTTCTGGGATCCCGACATTCACTGATGTCCTCTAATGCAATGATCAACGACTGTTGATTCGTTAGCAGAAAACGGGGGACTCGCGTCGGGTCCCCAGAAACTCAGATACCAACCCAAGCAAGTACACAGAGCGATTTCCGGGAGATGTCCCGAGAGTTTCGTATGCTCACTACCGTTACCGGCAGAGAGAGCTTCCACAAATGGAAAACATTTTAGGGCGAAAATAAGGGGAGCAGCGATGAAAATAGAAACACCAATCCAGTAGCCGGCCAGTAACAACAAATATTTTTCCGATTGCGGTTGGACTTGCTCCGATACGGAACCCGTCTACTCGCAAACTGCCTAGCGGTCCCCTTCCGCAGGGGAAACGGGAGAGGTGTAGCCGCAGTTGGGAGTTTTTGCTGTTGCAGTGAATGAAAAAACGAACGCATCCGGGATGCGTTCCACAAGGGGAAGATGAGGGTGCGCCTGTATTCGCGTGTGCGCCGCAGAGATGCGGCGAATGTTCGACGACAGGGCGAGGAATGTTCCTCTGCTTGATTCAAAAGATCGTCGCAGAGGAATTTGCAAAGGTTTTTCTTTTAAGGAGTAAGTGTATGACGAAAGTAGTGTTGATTGAAGAGGAGCTGCTCGCGACTGAGTCGCGCGCGCCCCTTCAGAAAGAGAAGAAAGTGGATTCGCCAAAGGCCGCAAGGCGCAGGCGAATGTCACGCATGATCGGCTCGCTGAGCATGTTGCCAAGTGTCTTTCGACACCTAGCAAAAGCTAACACGATCACTATCTGTGCGCTGTGGGATGCGCAACCGAAGTCGACAGTGCTGCGAATTGTCGTCGGATCGGCGGCTGTTGTAGCTCCAGTGTTGAGTTGGTGGGGTGCAGGAGCAATGGTGGACGTACTGGCGCGGGGTGCAGCGTGGGAGGAACTCCTTTGGGGAGCCTTTGCCTACACTGCGAGTCTCGCAGTACTCAGCATCGTTCCAGTCGCTCTTAGTTCACTTGAACGAATGAGCGATAATGCAACGTTCGAGCTCGTGTTCTCGAAATACACGCGCAAGATGATCACGTTTCGTCAAGAACACTTAAACGATCCCGTTCTGAGTGAAAAGGCGAAGCATGTCAAGGAGCGTGCGGTATGGCGAATGATGGCGATGGCTCGGACTCAGCCACAGGTAATCCGCAATCTCGGAACGCTTGTAGTTACTGGAAGCATTGTAGCGGTGAAAGCCCCTTCTTTGCTCCCTATCCTGGTTGTATTCGGAATACCTGCGATGTTCTTCGAGCTTCGCCATGCGGTAAAGCGCGCAGAAATCGAGGAACAGCTTGGTCCGACATGGGGGTTGCTTTGGGGAGACCTGTACCAACTGATGGTGGCACAGTCGCTCGCCATGCTTCACCAGTTCGGAGCTGCAACGTGGTTTGCGCTCCGCTACAAGCGGGGACTAGCGGATGCGAGCGGGGCTGAGTGTCGACTGGAGGTGCAGGCAGCTACAACTCGCGTGTTGGGAGCGCTATTGGTAGGAGTTGGTCTTGAGATCAGTATTGGATTGCTACTGAAGTTGGCCCTCCACGGCGACCTTACAGTAGGTGAGTTCGTCCTGGTCTCCGGTGCTCTCTCCAGCCTTGCCGCAGGTTTGGCAGAGTTTGCCTCGTTACTTGGTCAGCAGTGGAGTCAGTCTAAGAGCATCAAGGATTTGACTAATCTGCTTGGCCACCCACACACCGAGAGCATCTCTACCCGATTAACACCGGCGGAGGATGAGTATCGGGATGGTGTCGGCGGAGCAGACGAGAACAGAGAGGAGACTCTATCGACCGGCGCACAAGTGACGGTGGAGAACGTGTGGCTTCGGTATGCCTCGGCAGAGAAGGGAGATTTCGCCCTTAAGGGTATCTCTTTCTCAGTACCGGCGGGTTCCGTAGTGCAGTGGTAGGCCCGAACGGCGCAGGGAAGAGTTCGACGATGTCGGCGCTTATTCGGCAGTTCGAGCCTACCCAGGGACGAATCTTGATTAACGGCGTGCCGATTAATGAGATGAGTCGTGAGGAGTTTAGCCAAAAGGTCGTGATGATGCCGCAGCAGTTTCGGCACTTCAACCTTACGGTACGTGAGCTCCTTAACCTCGGTCGGGCGACCACCCCGGCATCCGATGAGGTGCTGTGGTACGAGCTTGAGCGAGTCGGAGCTATTGACTGCGTCAAGAAGTGGAATGTGGTCTTGATACGTACCTCGGCGTTGATCGTCGTGGTGCAATTGAGCCCTCTGGAGGACAGCAGCAACGACTGATCCTCGCTGCGGTGGTTATCGCAAATCGCGGGCTTATCCTTCTCGATGAGCCCGTATCGATGGTCGACACCGTGGCGGCGAAGCGGTTCTGGGATGCGGTGTTCACGGAGGCGAAGAACCGAACGGTTATCTTCTCGACACACCACCTTGGCGCTGTCAGACGTGCTAGCTTTATTCTCTTGATTGAGGATGGAGTGGTCGCAGCAAAGGGTACTCACAACGAGCTTATGGAGAGCTCTGAGAGGTACCGGCTCCTCTTTGAGGCGCAGGCTAGTGACTATCGGTAGAGGTTTTAAGGGTGAGAGAGCGGCGGGCGGGAGGTGGGGTAACAGCCATTGACTGTCCGCTTGCTCTCGATATCTCGAATTTTGAGGTTATCAATAGTTCCTCGCCCTGTGCGTCTTCTTTTTATTTTGAGACCTTGAGCGCCCCGCTGTTGGACGCCTTTTGTGAGGGCTATAGTGATTTGCACAGGTCTGCGCCAGTGAAACTGGCAAGGCTTTTGCCGTAAATCACCATACCTTATTATTTTGATTCGCATTCGCGAATCGATAGCGTTTTCCCAAGCCGATATTTCGCTGCGGACTTTTGGAAAACGCCATAAGCAGCGGTGCTGCTTCTCCACCATCTATCGTATTTTGCAATGATGATAATTTATGCCGAATTTAACCTGTGATAATGCCTGAATTTTATATATTTTCGATGCTTTTCAGTGTGT
>JAYVGZ010000509.1:0-5516 GCA_043771805.1 Pseudomonadota bacterium | reverse complement strand
AAATCCACTCTTCGCTCATGCTTACTGTCGAATCTCCAGCTACCTCTCCACTATGGCAAACAGAGGCTACAATCCCCTCGTCGCTATTCAGATCGCGCTTAACGGGCTCGCTCCTATCGAAATCTCTCCCACCAAATCCATCAATTCCCCTCGGAGGGGGGAGTAGTTACCGGTAAGGCTCGTAATGTGCTCTCTACTCCATCCACTCCTCTGGGCCACGATACGTTCGGCAATCCCAACGCTAAAATCGCGGTATCAGCTGTGTGCTCATGCCCTAATGAATCAACGAGTCTCCATGCCTGCGGAGCCTCGCGAGCGATAGTGGAAATCATCGCTCGACAATGAGTAAAACTTGACGACGCAGCACGAGTCTTAAGTTCAGCTGCCAGGCGATCCGTAAGATACTTTGCAAACCACATGCGCGGAACAAAATCAGACGCCTCTGCCGGTAACCATTCGGCTTGAATCCACTCAAAAAAATCACCGTGAGCATCGCTCCAGGCACCCATGCAACCTGCTGGTACATTAAGCAGGTGGTGCGCTTTCTGGGTGGCGTATGCCACACCGCGCCCGAGATGTTCAGCTGGCTCGAAGATGGTGATTTGAAATGTATCAGCGCAGCGCCGAAGCAGCGCGAGCGCCATCAGCACTCCGCTGCACCCGCCGCCGATTATTGCTATTTTTCGCATGAACATAGTCTCCTGCAAGTAGCGGTGGCTCCACTCACCCTGCAACCCCTGTCGTAACTCTTGGTATCACAGCACCACTTAAAAATCATTCCTTGCGCCCTTGATACACCGCCAAGTATGACTCCACCATGACACAATACAAGCTCCTCGACCCGCTTGAAGTAGTAGCCACTACTGAAGCCCTCACCACACGCATTCGGAACCGCTTTGCTGAATCGGATCTGTACCAGGTTTCTATGGCACTGCATGCACTCGCCAAGCAGGCGCAGGAGCGTGCTATCTGGATGGCAAAGCCGCTAGGTGGATGCGCTTGCTGCTACTCCTGCTCGTAGCCGCAGGAGCTTGGCTCCTAGTGTATGCCCGCAGCGCCTTGGACGTCACTGTCGGCGCTTTTACCGTTCCAGAATTCGTGCAGGCACTAGAGGCCGGCACAAGCGAGCTGCTGATTGTAGGAGCTGGCGTTGTATTTCTTGTGAATATAGAGACACGAGTGAAACGGGCTCGTGGCTTAAAAGCACTTCACGAGCTACGCGCGCTCGCTCACATTATCGATATGCATCAACTAACTAAGGACCCGGCACGCCTCGATCGGCGCAGTGACTTATGGACTGCGGCCTCACCTGAGAGCAATCTGGACGGGTTTTTACTGACACGCTACCTGGACTACTGCAGCGAGATGCTCTCTCTGCTGGGGAAGATTGCAGCGCTGTATTCTCAAAGGATAGACGATCCGGTGCTACTCGATTCTGTGGATGATATTGAAGATCTAACGACGACTTTATCGGGAAAGATATGGCAGAAGATTATGGTGGTAGCGGTGCAGAAGTAATTCGCACGGATAGTACTATACTGAACGCGGGCTCGTCCTGGCAAAAAAGCTCAAATTATGACCGCTTTCAGTATACAACTCTGAGTAGCACAACTGTGAATGAACTTGGCGCGCCTTCTCAAAGGGCCTGTATCGCTATGAATTTTGTAACAGCCTCAGCCCTATCTGCGGAGCAAGGTTCGCCTGTGCTAGCAGAGAGCTAGCAACTTGCTGGCGGATACGCGCCGTCACCGACCGCGCGGCCTCTTCAGCTATGTCAGCATCAATAATTCGAGACGCCGCCGCTTTTTCTTGATCGGCTGAGTGCTGTGCCACTGCCGAGGCAACCCCAACACGACTGAGCATCACTCCGATTGCGCCACGCTCGCCAATGATACGTTGATGAATTCGCGCAGACTCGTCCATAGCTCCTCTTGCGCTCGAGACTGATGTTAGGTCCAGCTCTAGAATGGTGGAGTCCTTGCGCGTATTGCCCAAAAGAATGCTGACCGTAGAACCACCGTAATCTGCACTTGCAAGATCGAGTGCGCCGTCGCCATTAAAATCGGCAGAGTCAACAAAACGTGGAATTAACCCAACTGAATATGATGAAGATCCCTTAAAAGTGCCATCCCCATTACCTATCAATACACCGGCGGCTCCTGGGTTGTTATAGTTTGGGCTTGCGATATCGGGGGATCCGTCCCCATTGAAGTCTGCCACTTCTAGATACCACGGGGACGTGATCGCTGTTACGCTAGTACGCGTTTGAAATGTGCCATTACCATTACCGAGAAGAATGCTTATCTTGTTGGCATCGAAGTAATCTTGAACTGCAAGGTCGGCGAACCCGTCGCGGTTGAAATCTGCTGCCGCCATGCACAATGGACCGTTGCCTGTGCCATAACTCATTCCAATTCTAAAAGTGCCATCACCGTTGTTTAAAAGTATTGTAGCAGAATTAACGTCATTATTTGATGTGGCAAGGTCGAGAAAGCTATCGCCATTAAAATCTGCTGCAGCAACGTCGTATTGAGAATTTGGAATGGTATATGTAACGGTCGGTCTAAATGTTCCATCACCGTTACTAATCAAAACGTCAACATCCCCCACGCCGGTAATCAAATCGGAATACCCGTCGTTATTCAGATCATAGGAATTAATTTTTGGACCGTTGCCAACCGAGGTGCTTACTGCCACAGTGCGCTGTGTTTGAAACGTTCCGTCACCATTACCGAGGTAATACCCAACCGTGCCACCATTATTGGCACTTGTGGCAAAATCGACCTTACCATCTCCGTTAAAGTCCCCTAGGGTCATATCTATTGGTATTAAGCCATTAGGTCCCATCACTGCTCCACTGGCAAAGCTCCCATCACCATTACCCGTGTAAACATAGAAGTCTAGAGAACCACTGCCACTATGAACGAGCAGGTCCACTTTACCATCCCTATTTAAGTCACCGGCTTTCACATTAGCCGGGCTCGCCCCCGCATTGAACGATATCGCAGCTTGAAACGTACCATCTCCAGTAGTTCGAGAAAGCTGCTGACCAAGATCTAGTTTAAGCGTTGCTGAGTCTCGAATCCCTGCTTGCAATACCAGTTCCCCGTCATTTACATCGAGTACTCTCCTTCCATTAAAAGTAGTGCCTTCTACAATGCGGTTGAACTCAGTCGTCAGCGCGCGAGCCTCCGTATTCAACGCTTTTCGTTGTTGGTACGAATAACTTCCATTGGCAGCCTGGGCTGCAAGCTCTGATATGCGCGTGGTAATCGTTGATAGCCCTTCTAAGGCGCCATCAGCGATATTGAGAAGACTTATTCCATCACCTAAGTTCCGGTGTGCCTGGGTGTAAAGACGGCTGCGAGTTTGAAGTGAAAACGCGACTGCGAGCCCCGCTGCATCATCACTAGCTTTGTTAATTCGTTGCCCTGAAGCGAGCCGTTCTGAGGCGGTAGATAGATCAAGGGTAGCGCGTCCAAGATTCCGCTGGACGGTTTGAGATAAAATGTTCGCCCCAAACTTGATCACAACAACAACTGCTATTCCTTAGCCAAGGTCATACGACTTCCTTGCCGTGAGTTCATACACTGCTAGCCCTGAGTGCATGGAACCTCATGTTGTAATTCGGCGTTTCCGTGAATGATCTAAAGTAGTAAGTAGCGAACGCTGGCGCTGTTGGTACGAAGTGACAGTTGCGTGCTCTCTGTAAATTTAGGGGTTTAGCATTAACGCCGTGCGCGGAGCTCTCAATTAGTGTGGTTTTAGGGGGTCCAGGCTGGCAGCACGAAAGAATCAGGGCATCCCTGACCTTCATCCGTCGCCGAGATCCCCTAAGTACATTGATACTTCACTGGTTCCGCCGTAGTGCGTAGTGCAATAGAGGAGGTGCAACAGATGGACCAAAGATAGGCGCTGAGTGCAAGGGAATTTACTGAACAGAGCGCTAAACAGCCTCTGTCTTGCGCCGCACCGCAAGCAGCCCTGCATTCTGATCAAACAACACAGACTCCGACGGTGCAAAGTACTGAGCCCGCTCTAACGGCGGGCTGTACAGATGCACCGTTACCAAAGGGCTCTCCTTTACATTCCCCACCTGGTGCACGTCAGCATCGGCTGAGGCTGAAATAAAACCAACTCCCTGTCGCGAAACCGAACATGGCGAGAGCAGCCCGATATTCAATCGCTCGTAGTTAACCTCAAGCCCCTCTCCTGCAAGGACCCTCAAGGCACAGATAGATCCGCGGTGATTGTGCAGCGGGCTCATTTGACCACCCAACCACCCCATCACGAGTAGCTCAGCGCTAGCGCTACGAAACACGCTCGTTCGTGTGTAGAAGCGCTCATCGAAGCGCGTCCAGGCGCTTGCGGCTGCTGCGGTAACAGAGATGGGTTCCAGTAGAGCGAGCCCTTGTGCTACTTCGAGAGGTGAGCTCAGGGCTGCAAGCTGCGACACGATCGCCTGTAACCAAGCAGGCGGCGGACAGTGTGTGGTTTGCTCAAGTTGTTCGTGGTCGGCTTGCGAAGACATAATCTCCAGTGCTATCGCCTTAATTCCTATTAAGCAAGTAGGTAATATAGGATATCGGTTGAGATGCGGCTGCACTTAAGGACGATTCGAAGGGCCTAATGCAGGTGAAATGCTCAATAAATGCTATAGGATATCAGCGATTGTCGTCTCTTCCATAATCTTCGCCACACAGTCACGAACCCGCTGAAACACCTTATGAAGCTTCTTTTCTTTCTCGACAGGAGTAGCTCGGTAGTAAAACTTACTCACAGAATCAGTCGGCGCCAACGCCCCATCGAAAAGGCGCACGACCTCGGCAAGCGAGATCTTCCTCGCCGCACGCGACAGCTGGTACCCACCATTTCTACCCTTCGTACTGATAAGCAATCGATTCTGTTTCAATACGAGCAGTATCTGCTCTAAGAATTTTACAGGCATCTCTCGCTCGCGCGCGATCTCAGCCATCGATATACGTCTTTCGGGATCTCTAGCAAGGTAAACCAGTGCTAGCAGGGCGTACTCCGAGCGAGAAGTAAGTTTCATCGCACTACCCCCCAGCAGTCTCGACTGCTTGCAAGTTCGCTTGTAATTCGGATGTTCCACCCCACGAACTCACCTCTGGCCTAAAGACAATATCTACACGGCTATTAACTGTCAGTGCAGGATGCGACGGCTGCCTCCACATAATCGCTGAGATGTATTTATGGCCATCACTCAGGAGCGCTTTAAGGTGCGCACCTTTAATATCTCGCACCTCAACAACGCGCATGTTTCTTAGCAGCACTATGGGAGCAGGATTTCCCATTCCGAAAGGGGCTAAATTTTTTAGCTCATCTACCAGGGCAATTGTTATCTCTGCGAGTGTAACCTCGGTGTCAGCGTCAGCGTACGGTACGGTCTCTAATGGATACACTACTGTCCGGTAGGAATATCGAATAAATTCAACTGTATATCTTTGTGTAAAGTATCTTTTTGATCCAGGTGACGAGAAAAGGCTTGTAAAATA
>JAYVGZ010000508.1:0-4300 GCA_043771805.1 Pseudomonadota bacterium | reverse complement strand
CCTTTTTTTATGCCGAGATGTCTCAAAAGCGACGCAGCTAGACACACCTTCTCATGCAACTCTCGGAAGGTTATTCGGTGTACCTCCCCCGGTTCGTTCCCTTCCCAAATGATTGCGGTCTTCTCTCCTCGAGTCGAAAGGTGTCGATCGAGGCAGTTAACGCTTACGTTGAGGCGCCCTCCGATAAACCACTTGACCTCTGCTGTTTGAAAATCCCACTGCAAGACCTCGCTCCACTCTTGGTCCCACTGCAAAGTGGATCGAGCAAGGGAGTCCCAAAACCCTCGTGGGTCTCGGACCGACTCTCCATACATTTCAGAGTACTTTGCCATCGAGGTAGCACCACTGAGCGCGGCTTGAGACGGCACTGGGTACAGTAGCTGCGGAGAGTCTGAGGGTATCGTCACAGTCAAAATCCTCACTGTCGTAAAAGCTGCCCTCTCTCAGAGACGAAATAGGCCTCGATGTTCGGGGTAGTTTAATCTGGCACGTTATTTTATCCGTGTGACTGATAGAAACACCATACCCGTTTTCGGGGTCGCATGGGATACAAACTTCGTCTACACTCCCCGAGCCTGTCTCGTTTAGTGCTCCGTTACTAGATACAGGTTAGATTCCTGTGGGTGCCGAATGCTAAAAGTTGAATGCCCAAACTGCGGCGCGTCTATATTATTTCGAGCTGGCGAGACTGTCTTTGCTGTGTGCTCGTTTTGTCAGACCGCCATGGTTCGGACAGACATTAGGGTTGAGAGCATCGGGAAGGTTGCCATCCTCCAAGACTCATGGTCCCCGCTGCAGCTTGGGACAGAAGGAGACTTCGATGGAGGTCATTTTTTTGTCGTAGGCCGGGTTCAGTATCGTTGGAGCAGCGGCACCTGGAGTGAGTGGTACACCTCGTTTAATGACGGTCGAAAGGGGTGGATGACCGAGGCTCAAGGCTTTTATGCCCTCACCTTTGCACATGAGAGTGCAGAAGAACTACCAGCGTTAGAATTACTCCAGGCAGGGAGTAAGATCACACTCGACGGAAAGCTGTACGAAGTGCAAGACATCAAAAGCGTAGCGCTTGAATGCAGCCAAGGGGAGCTGCCCTTCAAAGCGCTCCCAGGGCGAAAGAGTACGACCGTAGACCTTTCTCACTCTTCCTTAGGAGCCGATAGTGTTAGTTTCGCGTCTCTCGAGTATTCAGTCGAGGGAACAGTGCTTTTTACCGGAAGGTACGAAGAGTTCGATTCGCTCAATTTCCAAAATCTGCGAGTGATAGATGGCTGGTGAAACTCCCCCAACCGGCTCCCAGCCAAGTACCACCACATTTAACTGCCCGGCGTGTGATATGCCGGTAGCTATCCGTGCACTAGGCAGGGCTCCTGTCGTGGTGTGCGGCGCCTGTGGTTCAATCGTAGACACAGCGGATTCACGCCTACGAATCATTCAACGTTTTCAAGAAGAGCTCCTAAAGCCTCTCCTTCCCTTGGGGCAGCGCGGTAAACTAAAGGGAATTACATACGAGATAATCGGTTTTTTGGTGCGCTGCGACGCGTCAGGCATCTACGCGTGGGAGGAGTACCTTCTCTTTAACCCTTACAAAGGTTTTGCTTGGCTTTCACAATCTGAAGGTCACTGGAATTTTATCGTCAGCGTCAAGGACGTTCAGGGCACCACAGACGATACCGAGATCGCCTATCGCCACCGACGTTTTAAGAGATTTTTGCGAGACCGTCCGAGAATTGTCTCTGTACTCGGGGAATTTTACTGGGTGCTCTCGGTGGGGGACGAGGTCCAATCGACCGACTATATTTCCCCTCCGTACCTCCTCTCAAAAGAGGAGAGCCAGGGGGAGATAATCTGGTCGCACGGTGAGTATCTTACACCCGGCGAGGTTGCTCGCGCCTTTTCTCTCAAAAAGCCGCTCCCTACTCCGAAAGGGATCTCGATGACGCAACCTAATCCCTGGGGTCAACGAGCACTGTTTTCAACATTAGTTGGAATTGTCTTCGCTGCACTTCTCTTTACAGCTCACGTGACCTTTAGCAGCAAAGCGCCGAAGCTGCTCTTTGATAAGCCTTTTCTCTTCGATCCCGCTTCTCCTGCGTCTGCAAAAGTCACAACCGAGGAGTTTCTTGTTACGGGAAGAACCACTAATCTCCAAGTACAGGCGTCCGCAGCCCTCGAAAACACCTGGTTCAATCTCGATCTTACCCTTGTAAACCTCGATAGCAGCGAGCGCGATGAGAATGGAATAGAGGTTTCGTTCTACAGCGGGAGTGACTCGGATGGAGCATGGACGGAAGGGGCAAAGGAGTCAGATGTGTATTTTGCCTCAGTAGAGCCGGGTCGATACATGTTAGCAGCGGAAGCAACTTCGGGTTCAACCCAGCTTGCAATTCCATACAACCTGTCAGTGACGCAGAGCGTGCCTACCACAGGAAATCTCGTGCTCGGTCTTCTTGCGATCCTGTTAGTGCCGATCGTATGCGCGCTCGGTATGTCTGGATTTGAGACGTCACGGTCGAGTCAATCGGATCAAGGATCATCATAAAATTACCGGATTTGCCTATGAAATTCAGATTTATCTACCTGCTGTATTGTGCAATCGTATCGGGGTTCATCGTTATGGCGGACGCTCGTGGTTGGATTCTCACTGCCCTCACGAGGGGTGGGGTCGGTCGCTCGTACAGCGCAATGAATCATAAGTGATAGCGAGATACGACGTTCGCTTGATGTACCGAATTTTTGTAGAGGAGTATCAATGATGGAATTTATCGGCGCCCTAATTAATGCAACCATTTTCTCAGCTTTGGGCGTGGTTCTCTTCGGAATCGGATTCTGGGTCTCGGATAAACTCACCCCCGTGGACCTCTGGAAGGGAATCATCGAGGAGAAGAATATCGCGCTTGCAATTGTCGCTGCCTCGATTGCAATTTCAATCGGGATGATAGTGGCGTCAGCGGTACACGGATAGAAACCTTTGATCTACCGAAAATAATGACTCTACCCCTCCTCCTCTCTGTCTTCGTCGTCGCAACCTGCGGCCTCATCTACGAATTGGTCGCAGGCGCTCTGGCGAGCTATTTACTCGGCGATTCGATTACTCAATTTTCGACGGTGATTGGTGTATATCTTTTCGCTATGGGAGTGGGCTCCTACATTTCGCGTTTTATTGATCGAAACCGCTTGGTCGTTTTCGTTCGAGTTGAGCTGCTCGTAGGGGTGCTGGGCGGTTTCTCGTCAACGATCCTTTTTCTGGTTTTTTCTCAGGGCGCCTTCTTCGGCCTCGTCCTCTATCTTCTAGTCTTTCTGATTGGTGTTGGGGTTGGGCTAGAGATACCGCTCCTTATGAATATCCTTCAGAATGAGATGAGCTTTCGCGACTTGGTCTCCAAAGTGTTGAGCTTCGACTACATTGGTGCTCTCGTTGCGAGTGTTGCATTCCCGATCCTTTTACTTCCTCACCTTGGTCTTATTCGAACGGCGCTCCTATTCGGCATGCTGAATGTCTCGGTTGCGATGGTGTTTGCCGTAGTGTTTTCGCGAGAACACGTGGGGCTTCGCCCATTGCAGTGGATATCAGGCTTCATTCTGGCATGCATGCTTAGTACCTTCGTGTTTGGGGATGACATCCTCGAGGTGGCAGAAGCCTCCATTTACCAAGACCCCGTAATCTACTCCGCTCAATCTCCTTACCAGCGGGTCGTACTGACCCGAGCGGGAAATTCCCTTCGGTTATTTCTAAACGGACACCTGCAGTTCGACTCGATGGATGAGTACCGATACCACGAGGCATTGGTACACGTTGGCTTACACGGGATGAAGACCAAGCGGCACGTTCTCATCCTCGGAGGAGGTGACGGTCTTGCGGCTCGTGAAGTCCTCCGGTATCCGGAGGTAGAAACCGTAACCTTAGTTGACCTTGACCCGGCAGTGACTGCTCTCTTTCGCGATAGCGCGCCCCTTGCCGCGCTCAACAAGAACTCACTCAAAGATGCGCGCGTTTCCATTGTGAACGCAGACGCGTTTGTATGGCTTCGATCTCCTCCGGCCAAGTATGATTTTGCGATCATTGATCTTCCAGACCCAACTAATTTCTCGATCGGTAAACTGTATACGACCGCTTTCTACCAACTTCTTCGCTCTGCACTAACTCCTGAAGGCGTCGCTGTTGTTCAGAGCACCTCTCCCCTAATGGCTCGCCAATCCTTTTGGTGTGTGCACGACACCCTGAGAGCCGCTGGTTTTGACACTCGCCCTTATCACACATATGTCCCGTCATTCGGTGAGTGGGGTTTTATTCTTGTGGGAG
>JAYVGZ010000507.1:0-9702 GCA_043771805.1 Pseudomonadota bacterium | reverse complement strand
CGTAAATCACTATAGGTTACTGTTTTGATTCGCATCCGCGAATCGATAGCGTTTTCCAAAAGCAGGAATTTCGCTACGGACTTTTGGAAAACGCTATAGAAAAAATGCTTCCTTCCGCGGAAAAAGACTCAAGGGACTTCGCGAATCATCCGACTAACGAGGGGTATCAATAGCTTGGGGGCTCACTATGTTCACCTTTACCTTGGCACTCCGCCTCACCGCAAGGATAGCCGCAGTTACTTGTTGCGTGCTCGCAGGCCAAGCAACCTGGATAGTCGACGCCCCAGCCCAATCACGCGCCAAGTCGCACACAACGACTCGCACTGAAAGAACCTCGTCCCCCCTTGTCCGGTTCACGGATAAAAACGGCCGTACGCACTACACTTCAGAACTCGATTCCGTCCCTGCCCAGTTCCGCAATGCTGCAGAAACAGGGCTTAAACTCCCCGAGGTCACCTACAAAGACCACGTTATTGAGCAACCGTCACTGCAATCGGCGCCACTGGGCGACGGCAGCAAAAGAGGAAATGGCCAGGGGGAGTCCGGTAAGAAACCTCCCTCAAACAGTTACAGTGCGAGCTCGAACGATGGAACCCTAGACTACATCAAATATTGGCTGCATTTTACAGCTGACACTTTCAACAAAATGTCCTCACTTATGAGTGGGAAGTAGCAACCGAATAACGTACGAGAGTTTTCTCAGGGTAGCTCTTCTCTTCGATTTCTCCCTTCTGAGCTTCCTCCCAGGCCAAGCTTCGAAAGAAGCGAATCACGTACCCGACCTGTTGAGCCCGAGCTCCGTTCCTCTGGCATCGCACAGGTGTACTCCAGAGAGGTCGACGAAGTCATTCCAAGCCCCAACACGCCCGCAAGCACATTTGCCGGCGACACAAATGTCTTAACCTCTAAGATTTTACTTCCAGGACAGAGGGTTTCAAGATTCCGGCTTTCATCGACCGGGGCGAGCCCCTGAATAAAGAAATGGTTCCACTGCCGAAGAGTGTACGTTCTATCAGTGGCGTCACCTACTCGGTACACGATCCTGTAGCAGGCCGAGAGATGCGCCAAAACAAGAAATAAAAGAAGGTGTGTTATTTTCATGCCGCACACCTCACAAGCACTGTCTTCGGTGTGTAAAGACCCAGCGAGATCAGTGAAAACAGGACATCAGATGGCATGAATTCGTCGCCGAAACTGGTTGCCCCACGGGAACACTGCAAATTAAGGCGAACTTCGTTATCCCCAATAAGTCCGAAGAGGAAGAAATGTTGTCGTTCTCGAAATAGCGGCCCCCCCGATACAGGAACATCCAACCTGGTGCGATAACACGCCGAGAGGGACGACAAGAGAGCGAGCGAAAGAACAATTCGAGTGAAGCGAGACATTACCGTACTCTAGAGAAGGCGCAGGTCCCGGACAAGTCGGTTTTCTCTCGGAACATCAACCTTCTACTTTGCACGGACCTCACGTGCCACGGCACTGCTTGCCGGCCGAGAAGTCGTCAGTGGCGGCTCCGTAGCAAAAAGAAAAACTGTCTGTGCGCATTCAGGAGAAATCCCCGCGACGGACTCAAGCTCCACCATAGAGGCGTTGAGCACACCACGAATCGAACCAAAATGGTGCAGGAGGTCTCGCCCTGTGCTGGTGCTAAGCTCTGGAATCGCCCTCATCGCACGTACCTGGGGGCATATCTCCTTACGCCTCGATGGATCTCTTCGTGCGGCGGCCGCTCGAGAGACCACTTTACTTTCCTGCGCAACGATACGTGACACAAGTTCAGCCGTCTCAGTTATCGAATTGGTCCACACGATCGGAGTCTGCATTCCAACTTCGATTTTCGTCAGTGCTCCGTAAATACTAGATTCAGAATACCCCTGTGATGATGGGAAGCCGAGCCCTTCGACGATCAGTAAGCGGCGGGTCGAGAATGCGTGGAGGGCGCTCACCTGGCGAAAAAGCCTTCCATCGCGCAAGGACTGAAGAAAATCTGCCGTAGTCTTGCGCTCAATCAGGATGTCAGCGATTAAGATGTCCCCATACGGTAACCATCTGTCTACGACATTGATACTCGCAATCCGGCGGAGCCCCTCAATTAACCCGCTGGGGCGCTCTCGTGAATCGATGTAGATGGTCGGCAGTGTTTCCTCTTGTTGCATAGAAGCACTGTATCGAGAACCGCAAGGGCTTGTTGCCCACGAATTTCACCGATTCCGCAGTCTGCTCTGTAAGGACTTAAGATTATGGCACTTTGCTAACAGCTTTGATGGCGTAAGTGCTACCAACTACAGCGCTCTCCTTGTCATGTACCAGCAGAGGGATTAAGATTCAGCAGTTGTTGTTTATCTACACTTTTTGATGTCTAAGGGCCTCTCATGTTTCAAGGCGATGCCACACCCGCTGATGAGCCGAAACTCATCAATGTTATCAAGCAAAGCGTATTTTGGTCGGTGCACCTAGCATGCATCTTGGCTATTTGGTGTGGGTTCAGTTGGACAGCCTTCGCCGTCTGCATGTTTCTGTATGTCGCTAGGATGTTTGGAATAACCGGTGGATACCATCGCTACTTCTCCCACCGCTCATACAAAACCTCCAGAGTTTTTCAGTTTCTCCTAGGAGTCCTCGGCGCCTCCTCCGCTCAGAAAGGGCCCATTTGGTGGGCTTCTCACCATCGACATCATCATCGACATTCCGACACACCAGAAGACTTGCACTCGCCAATCGTTTACGGGATTTACTACGCTCATGTTGGTTGGGTTTTGAGTTCAGAATTTGTACATACCCGTTACGAGCTCGTAAAAGACCTCATGCAGTTCCCCGAGCTGCGTTTTCTCGAAAAATACAATCTTTTGGCACCTATTCTGTTGGGCGTTTTTACGTTTTACCTCGGCGTTTTTCTCAACAGCTACTACCCAGAGTTGGGAACCTCAGGTTTCCAGATGTTGGTGTGGGGATTCTTCATTAGCACCGTACTTGTCTACCACGGCACTTTCTGTATTAACTCTTTCACGCATCTCCTGGGAAAGCGTCGCTTTAAGACGACCGACCAGAGTCGGAACAACCTTCTCCTTGCGTTGATTACGTTAGGCGAAGGTTGGCACAATAATCACCATTTCTACCCTGGGTCAGAGCCTCAAGGCTTCTACTGGTGGGAGATCGATATCTCCCACTACATCCTGACCGTGTTCTCGTGGTTTGGGCTTGTATGGGATATTCGAAAGCCTCCGGAGAGAGTATACGAAGCAGCGATGAGTTAAGCAGACGCTGTTTTATTGACGCCACTTCAGTTAATAAATTCTCAGATTGAGAAGCGAGTCTTTCTCTCCGATACTATGGTGAGAAACAGTTCTTTTGGGCTGTCCACCATTTATTGAAGGATACAGCATGAGTTGCTACGGCTGCGGATCTCCAGAAGGGAATGAGGCGAGGCTGTGCGCTGCCTGCAATGCGAAGCGATTTACCGACGAGACTGCTTTCATTGAACAGATAGCGCCGCGACTTGACGATGTTCCGTCGGCCGAGCTCACAAAGGATCAAAAGATCCTTGCCGGAGTCGGAACCACCCTTCTGGCTCTCGGCCTGTGGTGGATCTTGGCGCCAGCGCCACCTGCCCCACTACCACCTCCGGAGGTCGTCATCCCGGCACCTGTTTTGGAAGCCTTTGCAAGTTGCGTTACCAAACGCACTGCCGACAAACCCTCTGACCCGGAAGAACAGGGAGCTCAGCTGCGCGAAGCGTCGGCCTCTTGTGAGCCGATCAAAACTGAATGCTTGAAAGATTTGGAAAGTACTGCCTGCTCGGCGCTTATCAGTAGGCATGCTCCGCACCAGTGACTCTAACGCCCAAAAGATACGACAGTATCCGTTACCGCCGCGCCACCTTAGTACCCTGCTCCTTTGTGGCATGAACAATTGTCGCGCCTCGATCCAGGTCAGCGATAGCTTCATACCGTTCGCCGACTTTAGCCTCTACTTGCACGGTATAGTCTCTCCAGGTAGTCGTCGTTCGAGTGAAGCTGCCAAAATCTGTCTTGGTAACTTCTTCGGCTCGCACCAACACCACGTTGGTCCCCTGATTTAGATATACCTGCGGCTCCAGATACATGAGAAGTGGTTGAAGTACTAGATTTGCAAGCTTATCGAGCGCGTCCGACCGCACCGGCTGGTTGTTAACCATTAAAATCTGCGTCTGTGATCCGCGTGGGACAAGTATGGCACTCTTCGGATCATCGTATCCCGGTCCACCCTGGGTGGTAGCCGGTAAACGACCCACCTTGAAGCAACCCGACAGTGCTACAAGAAAGCATAGAAGAAAAAAACATCGCACGGCTTTCATTTGGACTCCCTGTATTTCTAAACCCAACAACCGGGTAACGGATACAAATGAACGATGCTAAAGGGTGTGGCGCTCAAAAAAGCTCCGCCATCTTTCAAAATTCCCCCCATCGCGCTCCCTATCCCGAAATGATATTTCACACAGAATGTATCCACGTACCGCTAACGCACGCCCGATTGCTCTCCTCTCCTGTCTCTTTGGAATCATCTTTCCCTCGCACGATCTTAAGGCGGAAACCTTCACTCTCCCAAGCTCCAACGACACGGTGGTAGGTGCGGTCGAACATGTTCGCGCTCGCGATGAAGAAACTTTGATTGATATCGCCCGCGAGTTTGACCTCGGATACGACCAGATCGTTAAGGCCAATCCAGATGTTAATCGATGGATTCCCGGGAACGATACGAAGGTCATCCTCCCTCACCGTTACATCCTGCCGGGTACTGTTCGCAAAGGGGTGGTCCTCAATATTCCCGAGCTGCGCCTCTACTACTACCTGCCCGCTTCTAAGTGTACGCCTACCTCGGTTTACACATTTCCAGTAAGTATCGGTCGCATGGATTGGAAAACTCCGATCGGTACAACGAAAGTAGTGAAGAAGGACCGCGACCCAGCATGGCGCCCCACCCAATCGATCCGCGACGAGCACGCTCGTGATGGCGATATCCTTCCCGCTGTTATCCCAGGTGGGTCTCCTGAGAATCCGCTGGGGCGTTTCGCACTCCGACTAGGATTCCCCGAATACCTCATCCACGGTGTTGATGAGCGAAAAACGTATGGAATTGGAATGCGTGTTACCCACGGCTGTATTCGCATGTATCCAACTGATATCGAGGCACTCTTTCCGATGGTAGTAGTGAATACACCGGTGGAGATAATGAATGAATCAATAAAGCTCGGTTGGCTCGATGACCATCTTTTCCTCGAGGTTCATCAACCCCTAAACGAAGGAGAAGACGAAGATGTTCCGGATCTCCCTCGAATTGAAGTGAATGACGTCTTGAGGTTCGTTCGGGAGCGCGTCCCAAGCACTGTTAGTTTCGATGAAGAGCAGGTCGCTGCAATCGCTGAAACCGGAGATGGGGTGCCAAGAGAAATTGCACAACGCGCGCCGCAGTCACTGTCGTTACCACCTCAGGATTTTGGTGATCGTTCCTACGAAGCACCGAAGGTGGTAGAGGCGAGTACAAATAAACGGGTACCCAACGATACACGAGAAATACGAGCTGAATCAGAATACGACAAGGCGATCGCGCGCCACCTAGCCCCACCTGAGCGACCATCCCAGCGAAGCGTCACCGCTGACGGTCAGGCTGCGAGAAGACAGGCCGAGCCGCTGGCTGGATCCCATCAGGGAGCTGCTCGCAGGTACATCGACGAGCGTTACTGATGGCACAAGAGCACAGTAGTGCCCTTGTGCCACGTCTAAGAAAGCTTACGCTTACTTGTACATTGAGCGCTTGAATCCACGGTTCAGCATCTCTTCACTTCGAGCAGCACGGCTATTAGCCTCTTGAGCAATACGCTTTGCTTCGCGAGCCTCGAGGAGAGCCTCTTCGGCAGTGCGATTAGCATCACTCGATGCTTGCAGAGCTTCGAGCTTTACAGCTTGCAGCTCGCTGTTTGAAACGCAGCCAACCATGAGAAAAGCGCTACCCGAAAACATGGCAATTTTAAGAACATTCATTACAGTATCTCCAAAAAACATGTCCGCAAGCTTCTCGATTCGATTCGATACCCCCGCCGACACAACAATAATACGTACGTTGTGGTACCTTGTTTGCCCGAATGGCACAACTTTTTACCGTCTCACCGAATCTCTACCACCATTCCCAGCTGCACTTTATCCGTCAGACGGCGAATCTGCTGGTTGTCGACGGCGACACACCCAGCCGTCCAATTTGCAACGCGGTGTATCTCGATACTTCCTCGTCCCACACCGTGGATACCGATCATCCCACCGAGGGCTGTATCTTGGGGGGGAGTTAACCCGCTCGCATGCGCTCTGTTGATTCGATCGTACGCTTTACGATCAATGATACCTCTCTCCAATCCCGACTTTGCGTCGGCGACCCCCGGGTAATTGAGCCCAATAAAGTGAACGTACTTACTTTCGCGGTTGATCCATCCGATCGTGAAAACTCCCTTCGGCGTTTTGTCATCGCCGCGCTCAGACTTCTTGCCAACACCCGCCGCGCCAAAAGCTACATTATCAAACACCAGCTCAGGCCTTCCATCTTGGTAGAGGGTAAGCTGTTCGGTTTGGCTATCAACTAAGATCCAGATCCCCGCTCGCCCAGAGCGCGGAGTGGCGGTTGCGTGGGGTGAGGGGGTGCCTACCGTGTTCGGCGTCCGTGAGCACCCGGTGATGTTGAAACCGAAGAAAAGCAGAGAGGCTGACGCGAGAAAGCTGGCAATGAGGGCTGAATTACTGAGAATAGATCCTCTAAGAACCTTCATGTATGCCTCTGATGAGTTCCGGAATAGCAAAGACGACTCGACTCTCCGCGAAAACAGCGCTTTAGACAATTTTGTCTGTGGACGACACTCGTACCATGTGGGGACCCCGTTTCTATCACCGAATTAAGCAAGTTACAGTGATTACCGTCTTTATACTCGCCGTACTGGTGATGGTAAACCCAACGTGGGCGCGCGACATCCAGGGTGCATTTCTCAGCGGTGTCGTTATCTGCAGACGAACGACCGAGCGAGTCGTCCAACGCGTTGAGAGTGCTGCGAAAAGATTTACTAACTCCACGTTTAGCGGCTGGACGAACCCCTACAAGCGTGCGCCGTAAGTTCAGAAAAACGCATCCCCTACTGACAGCCGACCCTAATCGCACTATGTTCTCTCGGTACCTCAGAGCCGTAAGGATTCATGAAAAGCACCCCAGCCGGCCCCCTCTTTTCTGCTTCAGATATTTCAGCGTTCACCGCCTGCCCCGCCGTCATTCAACTCGATCTCCAAAGCTTATATGAGCCTTTAGAGCAGAGTGTCAAAGATGAGCAAACCAAACTGATCCAGAAAAAGGGTATCGAACATGAAGCCCGGTACCTAGAGACGCTCAAAAAAACGGGGCTCGAAGTAATTGAGATTCCCGATAATCGACACCTCTCCGACTCGGCGCGCGCGGAAGCGTCGACCCTTGAATTAAAAAGGGGTGCGCCCTATGTATATCAACCCTACTTTAACGACGGCACCCTCCACGGCTTAGCCGATATCCTCCGCAGGGTCGAGAAACCCTCAAATCTCGGGAACTTTAGCTACGAAGTCGTTGATGCAAAGGTCTCGTCTACCGAGAAGGCTTCGTACATTCTTCAACTGTGCTGCTACTCCGAACTCCTGGCTAAGGTACAGGGAACCATGCCCGAAAGGATTCATGTCATCCTGGGTACCAATCGCGAGGTAACCTACCGCCTCACCGATTTTTACGCCTACTACCTTAAAGTAAAGGAAAGGCTACTCACCTCAGTTCAACACCGCGATCCAGAGATCATCCCCGAACCTTGCTCCCACTGCGCCGTCTGCCAGTGGCAACCTGAATGTCAGAAGCGTTGGCTCCAAGCCGATCACCTTTCGCTCGTCGCCAACGTTACGCGTTCAAACACTAAGCGGCTTCGGGCTGCCGGTATCACCACAGTGGCACAACTAGGTAGCTACACTGGTCCCACTCCTACAAAACTCTCACACGATATTTTCGGCCGACTCCAGCGACAAGCAGCGTTGCAGCTCCAGAAACGTGCCTCACCCGACGAAAATTTCCGCCAATTTATCGAACCAACGCCGGGCAAAACCGGCTTTACCCTCCTTCCTCCGCCGGCTGAAGGCGATCTGTACTACGATATAGAAGGCGATCCACTCCTGCGCGACGAAGCACTCATTAGTGGTAATGCCCTACTTCGCGCAGGGCTCGAGTACCTCCATGGATTTGCTTGGTCTGACACTGCAGGCGCTACGCAGTACAAATCTTTCTGGTGCTTTGAAAAGTCAGAAGAGAAGCAGTGCTACGAAAAGCTCGTCGATTTTCTCACTGAGCACGTGGCCCGGTTCCCCGCCTCTCACATCTACCACTACTCACAATACGAGATCTCAGCACTGAAGCGTTTAAGCTGTCAGTACGGTTCAAGAACCGATCAGGTAGATGCCCTTCTCAAGTCGCAAAAGTTTGTCGATCTGTACCAGATAGTGAGACAGGCACTCCTCGTCTCTGAACCAAAATACTCTATTAAGAATCTTGAGCATTTCTATCTCGCCAAAAGAACACAAGAGGTTACCTCTGGCGGTGCAAGCATTGTGTGGTTCGAAGAGTACCTAGAAACAAAGAATAAGAAGCTTCTAAAAGACATCGAGGATTATAATGAGGTCGATTGTATCTCAACTCTTAAGCTACGAAATTGGCTCCTCCCCCTAAAACAGGAAGCAGCGGCACAGTTCGGTGTAAGCTTCGACCATCCGCCTGAGATTCCTGCGGACGAGGAAGAGCCAGAGACGACCCCCGATACCTCCAGAAAAGATCTTCTCGCTCGCTACTGGGAGGAGCTGTGTGCGCCGCTACCAAGTAGCAGAGAACTTTTTACCGAAGCAGACACACTCTCAGAACTGCTCTACTATCTTACTGACTTCTACCGCAGAGAGGAAAAACCCACCTGGTGGAAGTACTTTGAGCGCAAGTCGATGACCCCACTTGATCTGATAGCCGACCCCGAATGCCTCGGCGCTATCACTCTTTCGCCCGACATTCCACCTGAAGCTGTCAAACGTTCAGTTATCTACACCTACAGTTTTGAACCTCAAGAGACGAAGCTACGCAAAGGAAGCAAGGTCGAAGAGTTGGAGGGCGAAGGCGGTTTCGGCTCCGTCGAGTCTATCGACCTCAAGGCCCGTACCGTGCGGATTAAACGGGGGAAAGGGAATGAGCCCCTCGCCTACGGTTCCCTCATCCCACGCGAATCGATCTCAACAAAAGAGCTCGTTAAGGCAGTCGATCGATTTATGGCGGAGGCCACCGGCATGAGCGCTTCTGAGCGCATGACCGCAGGAAGCGAATCTAAATACTCCGCCGTCCTTGATATCCTGAGGCGCTCCACTCCCCGCACCACCACCCACTACCCTGCCCCACTCTTGTCGTGCACCGCTCAAGACCACAATTTTATCCCCGAGCTGTGCGCACTCGCCCGCGCCCTCGATAACAGCTACCTCTTTATTCAAGGCCCCCCAGGTACCGGCAAAACTTACTCCGGTGCGCGCGTGGCCGTACATCTGATGCAGCAAGGAAACCGAATTGGTGTTACCTCAAACAGCCACAAGGGGATCATAAATTTCCTCCGAGAAGTCGAGAGTGTCGCGCGCGAGGCGAACTTCTCGTTTCGGG
>JAYVGZ010000506.1:0-6116 GCA_043771805.1 Pseudomonadota bacterium | reverse complement strand
ATCAAGAATGGGACGAGTCGAGTCTCCAGGCACCGCCTTGAGCGCGCGGCCCTTTGCTGTTCCACCAATAACGCGCATCTAATTGCTACAGCGTTCGCTTCATATCCCACCCTTCGAGATAGTCTCGAATGAAGGCGATAAATTGACCGCCGAGAGAGCCGTCAACAATTCGGTGGTCGTATGAGAGAGTCAGATAACACATCTGCCTGATCGCGATCATATCGTCGATTACAACAGGTCGTTTTTTGATCGCTCCAAGGCAGAGGATGGCCACCTGTGGCTGATTAATCACCGGCGTACCGATAATTGTGCCGAACACTCCGGGGTTGGTAACTGTGAAGGTACCGCCCTGGACATCATCTGGAACAAGTTTCTTATTACGTGCGCGAAAAGCAAGGTCATTGAGCGACCGAGCAATACCAACGAAGTTCTTCTCCTCTGCGCGTTTTATGACTGGAACTATAAGACCGGAATTACCTAGTGCTACGGCGACTCCAAGGTTGATATGCTTTTTAAGGATGATTTTTTTCCCGTCAACCGAGGAGTTAACGTAAGGAAACTTTTCTAGTGCCTTCACCGTTGCCTCGAGGAAGAAAGGCGTAAAACTCAGGCCGAACCCCTCACTTTTCTCGAACTCTCCCTTATATTTCGCGCGCCAATTAGCAATGTTTGTGCAGTCAATTTCTTGGATCGAATATACGTGCGGGCTCGTGTGCTTTGAGCGAACCATGTGCTCGGCGATAGCCTGACGCATTGCGTCCATGACTACGACGCGAGTTCCATCGCTACTCCATTCCTGACTAGGAGCCGACGACGGTGAACTAGGTGCCTTAGATGGGGGTGTGACCGGTGCCGACTGTGTTGCAGCAGGCGCACTTGGGACACGCGGTGAGCTCCGTGTTTCTGCGTACTTGAGAAAATCCTCTTTCGTTACCCGACCGCCTTGACCTGATCCAGCGACGGCGTCCAGCTCTTGTAGTAAGATACCGTGCTTCTCAGCAAGGCTCTTGACAAGTGGAGAGTAGAATCGACCACTGGGCGACGCATGTTCGTCGCTATTCTCGGGAGTACCTTGGCTTACAGGAGCCTGTGTCTGCGTCGGTGTTGTCGCACTCGGTTGCACCGGAGTCGCCGTAGTACCAGCAGCTCCTGCCGCCGTATCGATGACGGCTATTTTGGTCTTCACAGGAACAACATCGCCCTCGTTAAAGAGCAGCTCAGCCACAGTTCCTGCGGCCGGGGCCGGGATTTCGGAGTCAACTTTGTCAGTCGATATCTCTAGAATTATTTCATCCTTCTGGACGGTATCGCCCGGCTTCTTGCGCCACTTCGAGATGGTAGCCTCTGCAATCGATTCACCCATTTGCGGCATCAACATCTCAACTTTCATGTGCAACAGCTCCTTAATTCAGAGAAATTCAACCCGGTTATAAACCGATACAGCGTGTAGAGAAAGGTTCTCGATTCAGTAAGATACTTAGTTCTTAAAAATCGAACCGCCTCTTGAACAAAAGATGTTCTAAAAACGGGAAGGCTAAAAGCGCAACAGCTCTTCCAGAGCTCGCTCGATGTCTTCAACCTGGGGTAAAATAAAATCCTCCAGGATCGGCTCGTGAGGCACTGCGGCCGCATACTTCATCCCTACCCGTTTTATCGGAGCATCAAGGTACCTGAAGCATTCATCTGCAATCTTACTAGCTATCTCGGCTCCAAAGCCCATGAACTCTACATCCTCGTGCGCTATGAGGACGCGATTAGTGCGACGCACACTCTCAAAGATGTGATCGCAATCGAGTGGCACGATCGTACGAAGGTCAATCACCTCAATTGAGGCCCCATTAGTCTCGAATCTTTGCGCCGCTAAAAGGCTCTTCTGAACCAGGGCACCCCAAGTGACAATGGTTGCATCAGCACCGGACTTTACCGTTTTCGCCTTACCGATAGGAACCAACGTGTCAGCATCTCCTTCTGCCCCTTTCGCGTACACCTGACGGTAGAGCCCTTTGTGTTCAAGGAACAGAACTGGGTCGTTTGACCTAATCGCTGCCTTCAGAAGCCCTTTCGCGTCTGATGCGTTTGAAGGGTACACCACGTACAAGCCCGGAAAATGCGCAAAAGTCGCTTCGATGTTTTGGGAGTGGTACGCCCCGCCGCGAATATATCCGCCAACAGGAATTCGAATAACGACTGGGCACGAGAAATCACCGGCGGATCTGTACAGCATCATCGCTAGCTCGTTACGGATCTGCATCATTCCTGTCCAGACATAGTCACCGAACTGAATCTCGACCACGGGCTTCATCCCGCGTGTTGCGAGACCGATTGCGACACCGACTATTGAGCTCTCTGCGAGTTGAGAATTAAAAACGCGGTGGACTCCATACTTATTCGTAAGGCCCGCTGTCACCGCAAAAACGCCACCTTTTCCGTGCGCGACATCTTCGCCAAAGATGCACATCTCCGGGTTCCTTGCTAACTCTTCGTCGAGCGCGTGGTTGAGTGCATCAACGATAAAAACATCCGCTCCCGCAGGGGTCGGATTCTCCACTACCCCCTCCCAGGGTGTTATATTGCTGAAAGTGAACGCGGTCGCTGTTGACGTGCTCTCCGTGGGAAGTGCTTCAGCCCACTCGGCAGCGGAATCAACTTCCAGCTTGATGTCGAGGTGCATTTTCTCGAGCTCTGCTTGGGTGACGATCTTTCGGTTCAACAACAGTGAGCGACTCAATCGAAGAGGGCAACGGAGCTGGTCCTGAGCGATATCTTCTGTAGTTCGGTACTTTAAGTGGTTATCTGAAATGGAATGGCTTTGAAGCCGGGGAACATGTGCCTCGATAAGCGAAGGTCCGTCGCCGTTTCGAGCGCGCTCGTGAGCCTTACTCAGCGCGACTAACGATTCCTCGACGTCCGCGCCGTTAATCTCACAGCTCGCCAGATTCTCGTAGTTCTTCGCAAGTTTGACCACGCTTTGACCTGCGAGCTGCTCTGAAATGTGCACTGAAATGGCGTAGTCATTGTTCTCAATCACGAACACCACCGGAAGTTTGTCACGCGATGCCCAGTTTAAGGCTTCGTGAAAGTCACCTTGCGCGCACGTCCCTTCACCCGCCGATACATAAACAACCTCATCAAGCCGTTTCATCTTGCTACCGAGCGCACACCCAACGGCCTGTAGAAATTGCGTTCCTGTTGGAGAGCTTTGCGGAACAATTCGAAGCCCTTTATGGCCGTAGTGCATCGGCATCATACGTCCGTGAGAGTTGGGGTCACCCGCGCGGTTAATCGTATTCATCATGAGCTCTTGGGCTGTCATACCTAGCCCAACGCAGAGCGCCATATCGCGGTAGTACGGATAGAACCAATCGTGGCTGGGGCGGAATACCTTCGCCGCCGCTACCTGTACCGCCTCGTGCCCTGCGCCGCTGATCTGAAAATGGCACTTGTTCTGCTTGTACAGGGTGATAGTTTTCTCATCGATGACCCGTGCGACCAGCATCGTCCTGTAGGACCAAAGGAGTGTTTTATCGTCGAGACCCTGTAAATGTTTAACGGAAGCCTTCTTTGCCTTCACGTCCTTATTCTTTTGCATAGTGACGGAACTTCGCGGTCCATTTGCCATTGTCGATAACCTTACATGAAAATCTGTCCCTGGGTCTGTAGCTTGCGACTTGGAAGCCGTTTTACAGCGAGACTGTGCCACGATAGTCTACTGGGCTAACAATTCAAGACCCAATGTTCGGAAGAGTCGTTTTGCACAGTGCGTCGGCTACAATGTTGCGCTGAGAACCCAATCAATGAACCAGTATTGGCAATGAAGTTGATGTGAGGATAGCCCCCATCGATGCGAATGCAATCTAATTCATCGATTGGGCAAGGAAAATAATTGAGCACAGTAGGGACTCCTCATGTTCGCCCGTTACTAAAGTGATTTGCAAAAGTCCGTGGCGAAATCCCGGCTTTTGGAAAACGGTATACGAGCTGTACGAGCGACGATCTTCATGCCGCCTGAGTCCACGAGCAAGGGATAGACGACGATTCTACCCATCACCAAATCCGGAGATCCGCTCTTGGTAGTGCTCGAAGTATATTACGACCTCGGCAGCGAGCGAATTTTCTTTGCGGGATTACCGGCGTAAATACCACTTTCAGTGATGTCCTTTGTGACCACTGCGGCAGCCCCAATAACAACATTGTCACAAATGCGTACGGGAAGAATAGTCGCTTGTGAACCTAATGAGACCTTGTTTCCAATCGTCGTAGGTAGCCACGCCCCACTTCTACGCTCAAAACTTGGTCCTCCGCTGCGAAGGAGGTCGTTTACGAACATCACACCGTGTCCGATGAAACAGTCTTCTCCAATTGTAACCAATTCGCATAAGAAGGAGTGCGACTGAATCCTGGATCTTTTTCCAACAGTCACCCCACGCTGGATCTCTACGAATGGTCCAATAAAACAGTCATCTCCGATCTCACATTCATAGAGATTTGAAGGTTGAACAACGGTGACTCGCTCCCCGAACTGCACATCTTTAATACCCACATTTATGAGTCTTGGTTCACCTTTCTGCGGGCCCTTGTTCATCGCGCATCCCCTTTGGAAATTAAAAACCTGCAAAAATCTTCAATCACCGCAAACCAGGTTGCTGGCTTAGAAACGGTAGCTTTGCCGTGAGCTCGCGCGAAAACGGGAGCGTATACGGCAGGTAGTTCGAATCCTAACCGCTTCATTCGTATCAGGATCTCGGCATGAAAGAAAATCGAGCGACTATGGATGGGAAGCTGCTGAAGGAGCTTTCTCTGATAAAGGCATACCCAATTGAAATCTCGTAACGGGACACCAAAGATGACTCTAAGGAGCGTATTGTAAGCGCTGCTGAAAACTCTGACGTGAAATGGATAGCCCGGGCGTTGAGACCTCTCGCCTACAACGGCTCCGATCCGAGCAATCTCTTCCAGTGGTTTGTTGTCGCCCGGAGACACGACGCGTAAAAACCGCTCAAGATCTTCGCCCGAGAACAAAATGTCAGCGGAATAACTCATTACCCAATCAGATCGAGCCGCAGCGACCCCAGCTAATAGGCCGCCGGAGAATCGGAGGTTTACTGGGAGATCCAATACTCGTTTCTGCACTGCAGAGTGAGGCGCCACAGCGCTCTGCCATGCCTGCATTTCGATGAATGTGTTGTCCGTCGAGCCGTTGTTAACGGCTAGTATCTCAAATGGAGTTGACTGGGATTCGGCAGAGCAGGTGATTTTGTCTAAGCACGACCGGACCACTGGGCCTTCATTGAAAGCGACAAGCACTATGCTCGCGGTGGTTTTCATCACATCTCCGGGAGTTTTAAGTCAGATAATGCATCACAGAACACTCGCCAATGCCTCCGATACCTGGTGCACCTGTTCTGGCGTCATCCCCGGAAAAATTGGGAGTGAAAGTATGCGCGAGCATATCTCCTCCGTGACCGGAAAATCACCTGATGCGTAACCCAGATTCTTGTATCCTTCTTGAAGATGGTTCGGAATAGGGTAGTGAATGCCAGTTTGAATTCCCCTCTCAAGAAGTTCTTTTTGCACCCTCTCTCGTTCAGAAAGTTGAATGACATAGAGGTGAAAAACGTGCTGCGGAAACTGAGGCACCTCGGGGAGTATCAGGGTGGGAGGGAGTATCTTTGAGTAGAGTTCTGCAGAGGAGCACCTACTTTCATTACCTTCCTCAAGTGCCCTGAGTTTGACTCTTAAAATAGCGGCTTGTACCGAGTCAAGTCGTGAATTCCCTCCTCGTATAGGGTGATAGTATTTCACTTCACTGCCGTAATTACGGATAGCACGGAGTTTCTTGGCGATGGAGTCATCGTTGGTGGCAATCGCACCGCCATCACCAAAACACCCCAGGTTCTTCGCAGGATAGAAGCTGAAGCCGGCGCAGTCCCCGAAGCTTCCTGCTGATTTTCCATTCCATTTTGCTCCATGCGCTTGAGCCGCATCCTCAACAATTTTAAGGCCGTGAGCCTGAGAAAAGCTCTGAATCTTATCCATGTCACAAACTCGGCCGTAGAGATGAACTGGGCAGATCGCCTTTGTCCTTTTCGTCACAACGGACTCGAGCACAGAGTAGT
>JAYVGZ010000505.1:0-8535 GCA_043771805.1 Pseudomonadota bacterium | reverse complement strand
GGAGCCCTTCTTGGACCTTTCCGAGTACGAGCGTTTGTTTTTGTACGCTGTCCTCGAGCCGGCAGATTTTTTCGATGCCGAAGCCCCCTGTAACACCCGAGATCCATGAGTCTCTTAATAGACATCTGAACCTCTCGGCGAAGGTCGCCTTCGACCTTCTCCCGACGCTCTAAAATTTTTCTTATCTTGTCGACTTGCTCTTCAGTGAGGTTATCGGTACGGACGCCTTCGTCTATTCCAGCCTCCGAAAGAATCATCTTTGATTTTGTTACGCCGATCCCGAAAATATACGTGAGACCACGAATAATTCTCTTATTTCGCGGAAGATCGACACCTGCGATACGTGGCATGCCCTAACTCCTACTTCTCGTTTTCTAATTTATGATTACTGTAAAAAATAACACTCGTGCTTCCACCAACCCCTCTCGGGGCTAGCCCTGACGCTGCTTGTGTTTCGGGGTGCGACTACAAAAAACGTAGATCTTTCCCTTTCGTTTGATTACTTTGCAGTAGCTACAAATCGGCTTGACAGATGCTCGTACTTTCACGACTCGTTACTCCAAAAAAACTCGACGTGTACCACAACGGGACCTCTACAAATCCAGCAACATACTGGTTGCAATGCCTCTTCTCTCTTTTAACGGTGCTCACGAAGATCACTGTTGAAGCGACTACTTCCCGGACGCCACTATTGCTTGACCTCAGCTTGACCTCAGCCTGACCCCAACTTGACCCCAAACATTTGAGAGACCAAACGCCCGAATTCAGGACGCCAGATTCTACATGTTTTACCACTCTTTACAATACCTCGCCGGCTAGTTCTCTACCGGCGGTGAACGAAGAGCGATTAAAACTGACTATAAAACCGAAAGAATGCCCGTGAGTAGGGAAACCGGCGACTACAGATACGATCTGTTGCCTCTTCGATAGGTGGCCTTGGGCAGGACTCGGCAATTGCGAATTCAACCCTTACAACCAACGGCCTCTAGAATGCGAGCCCTTACCTCGTCGACCGTTGCAACCCCGTCAAGCTCCCGTAGAAGCCCCCTCTTACGGTAGAAATCCGCGACAGGCGCAGTCTGGGCCCAGTATATCTGCAGCCGGTTCGCGGCAACCTCCGCTGTATCGTCACTCCTGACCGCACCCACCGAACCTGCCCTTGAGCGAATCCGCTCAAGGAGCACTGCCTCAGGAACGACTAATTGAATTACGTGCTCGAGGGGCAATTTTTTATCCGACAAAAATGCTCCAAGGGCCTCCGCCTGTTGGATTGTGCGAGGAAACCCGTCGAGCAGGAAGCCATTATTGCAATCAGGCCGAAGGATGCGCTCTTCGGTCACCTGAATAATCAGCTCATCGGGAACTAAATTGCCGGCATCGAGGTAGCCCTTCACCTCCTGACCCAACAGCGACCCTGTAGCTATCTCCTCGCGCAGTATTTCACCTGTCGAAATATGAGGTACTGCAAGGTCTTTCGAAAGAAGTAGAGACTGGGTGCCCTTCCCAGCGCCTGGCGGTCCCAACAAGACTATTCTCATGCCCCCGCTCCCCCAAATCCGTCCCAAGCTAGCAAGGCGCTCTTGCCGAGTGCTAACGCCTAATCAACCGATTACGCGAATAATTCATTGCACCTAGGCCGCCCTTCACTTTCGAGGACTTTGACATAAAGGCCTCGTAGTTTCTAGCGACCAGGATCGACTCTATTTGCGCTGCGGTATCAAGAGTTACGCCCACAACAATTAGTACTGCTGTTCCGCCAAAAACGTAAGCAAACGAAGACGCACCCATCTCCAGATAAACCCACTGTGGGAGAACGCAGATGACCGCGATGTAGGTAGCGCCCCATAGGGTCAGCCTATTAAGCACACCGTAGAGGTAATCAGCGGTCTGTTGGCCAGGTCGCACGGTCGGTATGAAGCCTCCGTTCTTCTTCAGATTATCCGCAACTTCAACGGGGTTGAAGACAACTGCTGTATAGAAAAAGCTGAACACGAAGATGAGTACAACGTAAGCAAGCATATACGCTGGTGCACCAGGGTGGAAATACTGGGAGTAGTCATTGAGCACGCCAGAAGGGGCTACGGACATTATAGTCGCTGGAAGCATAAGGATGGCGGAGGCGAAAATGGGAGGAATAACTCCCGTCATATTTACCTTGAGTGGCATGTACTGTGTCTGCGCCTGAGTCATTTTCTTGCCAACCATTCGGCGCGGATACTGCACAGGAATCTTCCTATGAGATCTCTCCACATAAATAATGCCGAAGATCGTCATGAGCGAGAAAGCAATCAAGAAAATTACTGCAAAGGGCGCAATTTCACCGGTACGAGCAAGCTCAATTGTCGTAACGAACACCTCGGGCATTCTCGCGGCAATACCTGCGAAGATGATGACGCTGATCCCGTTTCCAATTCCGCGCTCTGTAATCTGCTCGCCAAGCCACATAATGAAGGCAGTCCCTGCAGTAAGAGTCACCATGGTAACCAATCGGAAGGACATACCCGGATCCGCAGCGAGCCCCTTCCCCTCGAGAGCTACGGCAATCATAAAGCTTTGAAAAAGGGCCAGAAGAATAGTCGCCTGACGGGTATATCGAGTAATAACCCTTCTTCCTGCGTCACCCTCCTTCTTCAAATTCTCAAGGTGCGGAATGCTCGGCGACAGTAACTGGATAATGATGGAAACAGTAATGTACGGCGAAATCCCCAACGTAAATATGGAGAACTGCTCGATAGCTCCGCCGGAGAAAAGGTTAATTAGACCAAAGAGAGTGTTGGCATTCTGTTCAAACATCTGCCGAATAGCGGCTACGTCGACCCCCGGCGTTGATACGAAAACTCCGAAGCGGTACACCGCCAACATGGAGATAGTGAAGAGAAGACGCTTTTTTAGTTCAGGGATCTGGAAGACCTGAAGGAGACCGTTCATCGAGACCTCGAATCAATAGACCTCCGGCCAGTAGAACTGGTCGAAGGAAAACAGGCAACTACAAACAACAACGAAAAATAACAATGACGCATACTAATTCCGAACCCAAAACCCAGCGCTATTGGAATCACAGCACAGCTGAGCGGAACTCACGAAAGGACCCGCGCAAAGACCATGCACGAACAACAACCGCGAGGATGACCAGTTGAAACCGCAGCGCATTACGCGCTAAGGATCTCAACAGAGCCACCAGCTGCCTCGATCATCGATTTTGCAGTTTGGGATATCGCGTGCACACGGACGTGCAGCTTTTTGGTTAATGTTGCGCTGTCTGCAAGAACCTTGATGCCAGCCAGATTGCCGCTCTTTAAGCCATAACCGAGAGAGTGGATCATGTCTGGGTCAACCGTAACTCCACTATCGAGCCTCTCAAGAACAGACAGCCGGACAATATTGAATTTGTTCTGACCGTTTGAACCAACTCGGGACCGGAAACCGACCTTAGGAAGACGCCTGTAAAGCGGCATCTGACCACCCTCGAACCCAGGGCGGACACCGCCACCAGAACGAGCAGTCTGCCCCTTACCGCCACGTCCACAGGTTTTCCCGTGCCCAGAGCCCTCACCTCGACCCCAACGGGTGCGAAGTTTCCGGGAACCAGCATTCGGCTGGAGATTACTAAGATTTAGATCTTTCTTCTCAACTTTGTTCGTCACGACTTACTACCCTTTATCCCGCGCCTACTTTACTGGTGAGACCTTTAGAAGATGTGCGACCTTCTTAACCATCCCCTGCACGGAGGGATTCAATGTGATCTCTCTCGACTTTCCAATTGAACCGAGCCCAAGTGCCTCGAGTGTCCCTCGAACGGCAGGAGCGCGGCCTATTTGACTACGAATCTGCGTAACAATTATCTTTTCCATTTACTCACCGAACTCGTCAAAAAAATGCGTTCTGTCTGTCTAGCTTTTCAACAGCCGCGCCGCAAGACGCGCTCAATATCTCTAGACTAGAACGGATGATATCCCATCTCTTCTAGCTTAACTCCACGAATGGAGGCAACCATCTCTGGCTCATTCAACATAAGCAGACCCATCACGGTCGCCTGCAGTACGTTTTGTGGATTACTCGAGCCAATACACTTCGTGCGTATATCCTTGATGCCGCAAACGTCCATAATCGAGCGCACTGCCGAGCCAGCGATAACTCCAGTACCTGGCGCCGCTGGACGCATAACCACTTGAGAGGGACCGCTGATGCCTATTACATCGTGAGGTATGGAAGATCCGCGGGCTGGAACCTTAATCATATTCTTGCGTGCCTGCTCAGATGCCTTTCGAATTGCATCAGGAACCTCGCCTGCCTTTCCAAGGCCGAAACCAACATGACCACGTCCGTCACCTGTAACGACGAGGGCGCTGAAACTGAACCGCCGACCGCCCTTCACCACCTTCGATACGCGGTTGATGAATACTGTCTTATCAGTCAACTCACCACATTGGTCTGGAGTCACGCGCCGTCTATCAAGTGTATCTTTGAATCCCATACATCACCGACTAAAAAACTAAACCACCCTCACGAGCCCCATCCGCAAGCGCTTGTACACGCCCGGTGTAGAGAAATCCGTTTCGGTCAAACACTACTGATTCCACGTTCGCTGTCTTACTGCGACTCGCCAAAAGCTTTCCTACTACGCGAGCGGCGTGAACCGACTTCAGACTTGCTTTCGAGAGCCCAGCCTCTTTGCAATATTCCTTGAGAGCCGCCGCAACGTCTTTGTCTCGCGTTGACGCGCTAGCCAACGTGCGGTGACTTTCATCAGCTATCAACTGGGCATAAATATGCTTAGAGCTCCGGAAGATACTTAGTCGAGGACGCGCCTCTGTACCTTGGATCTTCTTGCGAATCCTCAACTTAGTCCGCTTTCTCGAGGTGGAAGCTACTTTCTTCGTTTGCGTTGCCATACTGTTCCTTACTGGGCGCTTATTTTTTCGGCACCGGCCGTCCGCCTACCCTTAACCTGGATACGTTACTTCTTACCTGTCTTACCAGCTTTTCTACGAACGACTTCGTCGCTGTACTTGATACCCTTCCCGAGATACGGCTCGGGTGGTTGTACCTGTCGGATCTTTGCCGCGAACATCCCGACCAGCTCTTTATCACAGGACTCAAGATCAATTAAGTTCTTCGTGACTACACACTTGATGTCGCCAGGAACCTCCATGACAACGTCATGAGAGAAACCGACCGCTAAAACCAAATTTTTTCCTTGTAGCTTCGCAACGAACCCTACGCCGTTAAGCTCAAGACTTTTCTTCCACCCCGCGCTAACGCCCAGTACCATGTTGTTTATCGTGGCACGGGTCGTCCCGAAATTTGCACGAGACTGAATGTCGGAACCAGTAATCGAGCAGATAAACTTGCCGTCGATAACTTCGACATTAACACCACTGCGCACTACAAAGGTCAACTTACCCTTCGGACCTTCAACTGCTACTGATCCACTTGCTACACTGCCTTTGACACCGGCCGGAATTGCAACTGGTAATTTACCTATACGAGACATGAACCACCTCTACTAATGCCACTTCGCTTAAGCGAATAGGGCGACTACTTCACCGCCCACTCGAAGCTTGCGCGCCTCGTGGTCAGCCATAACACCTTTCGATGTTGAAACGATAGAAATCCCGAGACCACTGTTGATTTTCGGCAGTTTGTCGGCAGCAGCATACTTGCGACATCCAGATTTCGAGAACCGCTCTGCTCGGCTGATGACAGGCTTGCCGCTTGCAAAGTACTTGAGCCCAACCTTGAACGCCGGGGCTTTCCCTTCCCCGGTAACAAGCTCGAAGCCCTCGATCAGCCCCTCTGCCGTGAGAACCTCAAGGACGCTCTTGTTAAGTTTCGCCACCGTCACTACCGCGAACTTATGCCCTACACGCTGAGCGTTACGAATACGGGTGATCATATCTGCTACATGGTCATTTATCATTGTGCCTCTTTAACCTCCGGCTTTCTGAATGGCATACCCATCGCTTCCAGCAGCTCAAAACCCTCTTCGTCGGTCTTCGCTGTCGTAACAAAGGTTATATCCAAACCCCTCACTGCATCGAGCTTGTCGATATCAATCTCAGGGAAAACTATCTGCTCACGAAGACCCATAGTATAGTTTCCGCGGCCATCAAACCCTTTCCTTGGGGTACCCCGAAAGTCTCGTACGCGGGGCAGTGCAACAGACACGAATCGATCCAGAAACTCGTACATGCGGTGCTTCCGCATCGTCACCATCACGCCGATCGGCAACCCTTCTCGTAACTTAAACGCCGCGATCGATTTCTTTGCCTTTGTGACCACTGGCTTCTGTCCACTGATTTGAGTGAAAGCATACTCGGCGAATCCGATCGCTTTTCCGTTCGCAACAGCGTCACGAACACCTGTATTGAGGACAATTTTTAGAAGTCTTGGGACCTGCATTGGCGAAGAATAGTTAAACTTCTTCATCAAGGAAGGCACCACATTCTCTTTATAGTGCTCCGCTAACCGCGTCATGACGTATACCCCAGCCTAACTACAACAAGTACAACTACTACAATGGTCTAAAATAATATATTCACCCACCTACCCTCGGCGATAGACCGCCAACGGTAGGTCAAGCTTCAATTTCTACAAACTTCTTGGTTGATGGGTCCTTGTACCCGCGCACCCGCTTGCCGTCTGATGAAGCGAAAGAGAGCCGCACAGGGCGCTTCAACGATTCAACGTAAAACATAACATTCGAAATATGTACCGACTTCTCAACCTGTATCTTCCCACCCGGTTGATTTGGACCGACTGCCTTCTGATGCTTCACAAAAAGATTCAACCCGTCGAGAATAACACGGTCCCCAGTCTTGCCTACAATTGCCTTAATCTTAGCAACTTGCCCCTTAATGGCCCGTTTATGCTTGTTGCCACCGGCTATAACCATTACGGTATCACCTTTGCGAAGGGAGGTAGCAGTCTTGGTCGACTGCTTGCTGATACCACTTTTTTTTGTACTTACGCTCATGGCCTACTCCAAACTTTCCAACTCGCCATACTCTTCAGACTGCTGCGCGAAATGACTAAAGCACTTCCGGCGCCAACGAAACTATCTTCATAAACTTTTTGCCACGCAATTCACGAGCTACCGGCCCAAAAATGCGTGTACCAATCGGTTCTTCAGACGCATTTATAAGAACAGCACTGTTATCGTCGAATTTGATATACGAGCCATCATCGCGGGACAGCGCCTTCGCAGTTCGAACCACAACAGCTTTGTGCACCGAGCCCTTTGCTATTTTAGAATTCGGAATAGCTTCGCGAACCGCAACGACAATAATGTCGCCCACCGACGCGTAGCGACGACGAGTTCCGCCAAGGACCTTCACACAGATAACTTTCTTCGCGCCTGAGTTGTCTGCAACGTCAAGAACTGACTTTAACTGAATCATACCTCTCCACCGCCCTCAATGACACTTCCGTAGCAGAAACTAGCTGCTCACCCGTGTCAGACTAATCTGCTTTCCTTACGACTGACTCAACTCGCCAACACTTAAGCTTACTAAGCGGTCGTGTCTCGACGATCCTCACGATATCTCCCACATTACAGCCCTTGGCCTCATCATGTGCATAGTAACGCTTGGTCTTACGAATGAACTTGCCATACATCTTGTGGCGAACCTGCCGAACAACTGCAACAACAACGGTCTTCTCCATCTTTGCACTCACGACAACGCCTTCGCGGGTCTTACGTAAACCACGCGCGCCATCAGTCAAAGCTGTCTCACCGGCTTTTTCTGCTTTATCATTGCTTTTTACATCTGCCATAAGTCCTCTCAACACGCCCGAAGGACGCCACTTGAATCAAATACACATTATGAGGCTACTGATGCCTTCTGGCTAATCAGTGTAGAGACCCGAGCCAAAGAACGGCGAACATCCTTGAGTCGATTTGGGTTCTCGAGCTGGCTAGTAGCCTTCTTGAAACGCAATCGCATCAGCTCTTCTGCAAGTTGACCAGCCCTCTGCTCAAGAGAGGACTTATCCAAACTGCTAATCTCTTTAAAAAAATCTCTTCGCTTCATATACTAAACTCTCTCTAGCGGCCCAAAAGCAGAGGTCGCACTATTACTTTTTATCAGCTCTAAATCAAGTTACTGCTGCGAACTACCACTTTTGTCTTGATAGGGAGCTTAGCGGCCGCCAGTGTCAAAGCTTCAACCGCAGTTTTCTCAGCTACGCCGGTCATTTCGTACATAATACGACCTGACTTCACCTCGGCTACCCAAGTCTCAACAGAGCCCTTTCCTTTACCCATACGCACTTCTGCTGGCTTCTTGGTGAGAGGCTTATCCGGGTAAATTTTTATCCAAACTTTACCGCCTCTCTTAGCATGGCGGACCATGGTCTGCCGAGCAGCTTCAATCTGTCGATTGGTGATCCAACCCGCTTCAAGCGCTCGTAAACCGTAATCACCGAATTCAAGGGTACACCCGCGTGTCTCCTTGATCTTAAGGTGTCGGTAAAGCTTCATCTGTTTTCTATAACGAGGCTTCTTCGGCTGTAACATACCTTACTCCACTCAAA
>JAYVGZ010000504.1:0-3054 GCA_043771805.1 Pseudomonadota bacterium | reverse complement strand
CGAACACTAAAGCAGCTCGTCTTCAGTTCAGCACCTCCCTCGAGCAGGCGGTTCACGACGCCGAGATAATCTTCATCGCTGTAGGCACCCCACAAGATGAGGATGGCTCAGCAGATCTGACCCATGTTCTCGCAGTGGCAGACGGGATTGGCCGGGCGATGAATGCTCCGAAGATCGTAGTCGATAAATCAACCGTGCCTGTCGGTACAGCTAAACTCGTTAAGGCAGCCATCGAGGCTCGCACCAAGTACGCCGTAGAAGTAGTTAGCAACCCAGAATTTCTGAAAGAAGGCGCAGCCATCGACGATTTTATGCGTCCTGATCGGGTTGTAGTCGGAGTCGACTCCGAGGCCGCTGCCGCCGCGATGAAAGAGCTGTATGCTCCATTTGTGCGCACGAACAATCCTATTATTATTATGGATGTTGCCTCTGCAGAAATGACCAAGTACGCAGCGAACGCCATGCTGGCTACCCGGATTTCGTTTATGAACGAGATCGCCTGCCTGTGCGAGCGCGTCGGAGCAGATATCGATAAGGTCCGTATTGGCATTGGCTCGGATCAACGTATCGGTACTCCATTCCTGTTCCCAGGAATCGGCTACGGCGGTTCGTGCTTCCCGAAGGATGTTCAGGCCCTCATTAAAACGGCGCAGAATCACGGCGTCGATCTACTCTTGTCGAAAGCAGTAGAAGCCGTCAATTACCGGCAGAAGCAGACCCTCGTAGAAAAGATTGATACACACTATGGGGCGGGCGGCGTTAAAGGAAAAACATTTGCGGTATGGGGTTTAGCATTTAAACCAAAAACCGACGACGTACGAGAAGCTCCAGCCCTTGTTGTTTGCTCAGCGCTGCTTGAGCGTGGAGCGAAGCTCAAGCTCTTTGATCCAGAGGCGGCACACACCTTTAAGGAGAAGCTCGGCGAGCGAAAAGAAGTGACATACGTTGATACGAACTACGATGCTCTTGATGATGTTGATGCGCTGATCATCTGCACTGAGTGGAGCGCTTTTAGACAACCTAACTTCCGATCAATGTTGGAGAAAATGAAAACTGCCGTGATTTTTGACGGTAGAAATCTTTTTGATCCGACTGATATCGCTGCCCACGGCTTCACCTACTACAGCGTGGGCCGCAAAGTAGTTGAGGGTAAACAGAAGACTGCTCTCTTCGGCAAAGCAGCCTAGTCACCTTCCTCACCCAGCAGAGATCGCTCGCCACGTGAGCCATCGCTGCTGGGTATTTTTTTGTAGCTCCGGCGACCTATGCAGAACTCAAAGTCTCCGATCGCCATTTTTATCCCCAGCCTTCGCGGCGGCGGTGCCGAGAGAGCCATGTTGCTCTTCGCTCAAGAGCTGCTTCGCCGTGGGTATTCAGTTGACCTGGTGGTTACTCAAAAAAGTGGCCCGCTTTCCGAGATGATTCCTGTCGGAGTTACCCTTATAGACCTCAATCAAACGCGCACCATCAAAGCCCTTCCAGGGTTGGTTCGATACCTCCGCAGTCGCAGACCCCGTGCCCTTTACTCAACCATCGTGCACGCGAATGTTATCGCTGTACTTGCTGGGGTGCTTGCTCGCACAAAGACTCCGGTTATCATCCGAGAGTCAAATGCTCCTGTCTCTGAGCCTAAAGCCACTTGGTCTCGGTGGGTGACATTTAAGCTCGTACCCTGGACCTACCGTTGGGCGACTGGAATTATCGCTGTTTCTGAGGGGGTTGCTGCCGAGCTTACTGCTATTGATCCGCGGCTTGCTAAAACGATGCAGGCGATTGCGACACCTGTTATATCGAAAGAACTTTTTGATTTAGCCGAGGAGCCCCTGAAGCATCCGTGGTTTCAACCCAGTGAGCCGCCGGTGATTCTTGGTGTTGCACGTCTTCAGCCTCACAAGGGGTTTATCAACCTGGTCAGGGCTTTTCGAGAAGTGCGAGCAGAACGACAAGTAAGGTTGGTTATTCTTGGAGAAGGGAAAGAGCGAGAGGCGATCTTACGAGAAGTTGCGTCTCTGGGCCTCTGCGATGACGTAGAGCTTGCGGGGTTTGTCCTTAATCCCTTCCCATATATGAAGCGAGCAGCGGTATTCGTATTGGCCTCAGAGTACGAAGGGCTGCCTAACGTGCTCATACAAGCACTTGCACTGTGTACGCCATCGGTCGCAACCGATTGCCCTAGCGGGCCCCGAGAGATCCTGCAGGGCGGAGCCCTTGGAACGCTCGTACCAATGCGAGATGTACCCGCACTCGCCGACGGCATTCGCACCGCTCTTTCGAGCGAAAGGCGGCGGGACGCCGCCAACTCGGTGCAAGAGCGTTTTGGGGTTGAATCAGCCACTTTGCGATATCTGGGGATAGCAGGTCTTTGAGCCCATAATTTTCTCCTTCTGTTTGCATCCAAAAAAGCTTCAAAGAACCGGATAGACTAGCACCAAGAATGAGCCTAGAAGTACCAGGGTGTTACGGTAAGTGGAGTCTTATGTTCGGAAGAATACTGGGTCGGATATCTGCAAGTGTGCTTCTCATTGGCCTATCAAAAGAGGTCCACGCAGCCCCCTTCTACCAAGAGAACTTCAACTTCGACAGCGCTCGGTCGACCAACGCTTTCGATGCACTCACGCAAACCGGGTGGAGCGCTTTTCGAGAAAATTCTCGCGTAGGGGTTATCGGGCTTCTCAAGGTTGCTCCAGGAATCTCCCGAAATAGCTCGGCGTTCAACTCCCGACCTGCAGGCCCTGATGATGGGTACCCGCTTTGGACGAAGGAAGTGACGGCGCTCACGGTGTTTACCGAAGAGTACCCTTTTAACATCGCCTCGCTTGCTCGCGTTCGCTACCTTCAAAGGCTTGATGGAGTTTCCGGAACACCCTCAACGGGTGAGGTTCGAGATGGAACACGGTTAGCACTTAAAATTAAAGCCGCTAATGGCACAGAGCGCTGGTACATAGGAGACTTAGAGTACCCTCAACTTCGCGAATCGGAGTGGGATCCAGTTGACATCGACATACCGGCCTCCACTTTTAGACTTGCCAAAGTACGACCCGAGGTAGGCCCTAG
>JAYVGZ010000503.1:0-9091 GCA_043771805.1 Pseudomonadota bacterium | reverse complement strand
CGGAGCTCACACGGCCGGAGCTCACACGGCCGGGGCTCAATGGTGGCTCGTTACTTTCTCTTTATGTTTGCGAAGTTGGTGTGTAAGCGTCTCGATCATCTTATCGATTGATGCGTAGAGGTTGTCGCTCTCCTCTTTGACCGCGAAGTCTGCGCCGGCTGAGTGGAAAGTAGTCTCTGCGATCTGACGGTTCTTCTCGACCTTCAAAACTACATGTACATCCGTATCGCGCTGGGCGAATTTCTGCACCGCGTGGCGAACTTTGTCGGTCGCGTAACTTTTTAGAGGATCCGTCGCTTCCACATTAAGGAAGGCGATGTGTACGTTTATAACTTTGAGTGAGTCGCCCATACAGTCTCCAGTGGCGTAAAGGTACAGCGGTAGGCCCTACTCTGCTTAACTCAACAGCGCAGCTCTGCCGGGAACGTTACGTTAGCTGGCCTCTTCACCCAATGTAAAGAGCATTATTCCGAACCGACACTGATTGGATCGGTTAAAAGAGCCTCTTTCGCTGAGATGACGAGGGGATTCCGAGTGTCTCTCGGTATTTCGCCACCGTACGCCTTGCGATATTCATCTTCTCAGCGGTTAAAATATCCACAATCTGCTGGTCACTGATCGGATTAGCGCTTGATTCAGAGGCTATAATGGTCTTGATGCGTTCCTTTACAGAGGAAGAAGAGATGTCCCCAGAGGCTGTTTTTATTCCTGATGTGAAGAAGAACTTCAACTCAAAGACACCTTGCGGGGTATGAACATATTTCTCTGTTGTGACGCGACTCACCGTTGACTCATGCATGCCGATGTCATCCGCAACGTCCTTCAACACGAGCGGCTTCATCCGTTCGATTCCTCGATCGAGAAACTCGTTCTGGAATTTCATTATACTCTCGGTTACCTTAAAGATCGTTTGTTGCCGTTGATGAATGCTCTTGATGAGCCAGGTGGCAGCCCGCAGTCTTTCGGTTAGGTAGGTCTTGTTGGGGTTTGCGCCTCCGCTTTGATCCTTCAACATGCCGCTGTAAAAAGGGCTAACTCTGAGCTTTGGGAGGCCATCCTCATTGAGGGAGATAACGTATTCGCCGCTCACTTTATGAACGTAGACATCCGGTACTATGTACCGAGTCGTCTCGTCCATGAACGGGCGACCTGGGCGAGGATCCAATCCCCGAATTGTTGTAACCGCCTTGGAGACCTCTTCGATTGTTGTATTCTCAGCTTTTGCTATCTGCTCGTATCGACGTTTCTCTAGTTTTTCGAGGTGGTGCAGAACAATCCGTGATTCAAGTCTATCAGCAAATCCTGACGCCTCTAGTTGGGTGAGCAGGCACTCTTGAAGATTTCTTGAACAAACGCCGATCGGATCAAAGAAGCGCAGAGAATCGGCTACTGCAGCAACCTCTTCCACCGAGCAGGTGCAGACTTCCGCAATAGCTTGGTAGTCGCCTTCAAGGTATCCGTCACGATCAAGATTACCGATTAAATGTTGAGCGATGTTGCGATCGGATTCCGGGAAATCGTTCATCCGTACCTGCTCAAGGAGATGCTGCTCTAGGCTCTCTGTATGGGTGGAAACGACCTCTTGAGGTTGTCGGTCATCGAAATCTGTTGAGCCTTTCGGTGAGGCTGACCCTTGATAATCGGTGAAGGAATCGAGGTACCCCTCCCAATCAATCTTCTGCTCTCCGGAGTCATTTGACCCAGAGTTGTCCTCGCCCTCTGAAGGGCCGTTCTGAGCAAGGACCGTTGGCTCACGCGGCTCCGGATTCGGGCTCGGCATGCCGTTAGCCTCGCCATCATTCGGAAGCTCTTCAAGTATAGGATTTTCGAGAAGCTCTCGTTCTATCGCCTCCTTGTACTCCATGCGCCCAAGTTGCAGGAGCTTGATCGCCTGCTGTAGCTGCGGCGTCATCAAGAGCGATTGGCTCATCTTTTGGAGTAATTTCGTTTCTAAACCCATACAGTCCGGTCTTTACTTCAAAACCTCCATTCAGCTCATTGGTGCAGCTTTGCACCCGAGCTTGGAGGGCGTTTGCGAAGGATCACCTTCAGTCAGACGGTCATTGGTAAGATGACGGCAGTGCCGCCGCCGCCCCAACAAAACCTGTTTGTGAATTGATCTTCGTAACTGTAGATGACGGAAGGGGGTAAAGCGGTTACAAAGTAAAATCGCCACCGAGATAATATCGTCTGGCTTTTTCGGAATTCGCTATTTCAGCGGGAGTTCCCTCTTCGAGTACCTTACCATCCACTAGGATGTAGGCTCTTTCGCATATTCCTAATGTTTCTCGTACGTTGTGATCGGTAATGAGCACTCCGATCCCCTTATTTTGTAGCTTTTCAACAATCTGCTGGATGTCCTTGATTGCCAATGGATCGATACCAGCAAAGGGCTCATCGAGCAGAATAAACTCGGGGTTTCGACATAGGCAGCGGGTAATTTCAACGCGGCGGCGCTCTCCGCCTGAAAGTGAGCTGGCCATATTTGAAGCCAGTGGGGTGAGCCCGAGTTCATCGAGGAGCTCTGCCAGTCGCGCGTCCCTCGCGGTTGTGCTTGGAAATTCCATGGTCTCCAGGATCGCCAAAACATTGTCCCGTACCGTTAGCTTTCGAAAGACTGAAGCTTCCTGAGGCAAGTAGCCAATCCCCAGGCGTGCCCTTGCATGCATTGGCTCGCGTGTAATGTCGTGACCGCTTAGTGACACACTACCGGTGTCAGGCGCCGCAAGACCAACGCACATATAGAAGGTAGTAGTTTTGCCGGCGCCGTTCGGGCCAAGCAATCCAACCACCTCGCCTGCCTTTACCCTGATTGAGACCCCGTTAACGACTTTGCGACCGCCATATGATTTGGTCACATTGATGGTTTCAAGAACGCTTGAGGTGGGCATTGGTCTCTCGGGTTTTAATGCCTGTTGCGCGGCGATCGTCCGCGGCTGCGCCGATGCGGACGGTCTTCAAATTCATCTCTTGGAGTATGTTCAATGCCTCGGAGAAGTCCAAGCCGATGCTCGTCATCGCGAGTGGTGGTTGTGGCATCAAGGAGTGTTATCAGCTCAGGAAGGAGCGAGGCGCGCTTAAATGAACCAGGCTTGAATGAGGCGATCGGGGTCGACTTGACCCTGAGCCACAACTGGATCAGAAGCTGAATTCGCTCGCGCTCTTTTCGCGGAACCGTGAGCTGGCTAAATGCAGAGCCAAGCTTCTCTATCAGATCGTGACCAGCATCAATTCGCTCGATGATGTCTCGAAGCCAGATAGAATCTCCAGCCGTAAAAAGAGCGATGATTGTGAGAACTACAGTCGGCGAGACCTCTTCGCCATTTACGACAGCATCGTCCAAGATTTCAAGGCAGCGGCTGAAATCACTCTCGCTAGAGAGAAGGACGCTCCCGTTTTCAAGAAGTTCTGGAAGAATGAACGACAGAAGGCCAGTTTCAGCGAGTAAGTTAAGGATTGTGAGGAAGCACCCTGAGGTAAAATCTTTCTTGAGCTCATCGAATACTCGCACCTGCGAACATCCATTGATTCTCTCGCAGTTTTCTAGGATTGCGTCCCAGCAATCGGCGTTTATCTGAAATCCATTTCGTGCCGAATGTCGAACAACACGCAGCATGCGTACTGGGTCCTCTTTAAATCTGAGTTCCGGCTCACCGATCACTCGGACAATTCCGTCCTTCAGATCTTTCATGCCGCCGACGTAGTCGATGATCTCCATCGTTGCGACATCGAGGAAAAGCCCATTAATCGTCAGATCTCGACGAATAGCATCGGTAGCTTCGGTTCCATATACGTTGTCCGAGAGGATCGGGGGGGCTTCTCCAGGCTCAGTGTCTACTGGCTCACTCCATTCTACAGCGTCTCGAAAAGTCGAAACCTCGAGGGCTTTCCCATCAGAAAAAAAGACGTGGGCAAGTTTAAACCGGCGGCCAATAATCCGGCAGTTTCTGAAGATCGACTTGATCTCCCGAGGGGTGGCGTCTGTCGAGATATCAAAGTCTTTCGGCTTTTTCCCGAGCAGTAGGTCGCGTACCCCCCCACCGACGATAAAGGCTTTAAAACCGCTGTGTTGGAGCCGTAGGACGACTTTGCGGGCATCTTCATCTATCTGTGCGCGCGCAAGGATATGCTCAGATGCGCTGTACACTGTAGGCTCTGCGTCATCGAGGTCTCTGTTAGGGGGATCGTTGGGGGGCGAGGACATGAGAAAAGACACTGTACCTACATCTAAAGTAATTGTGTGGCAGCAATCGGGCGGTAACGGATAGCCTGCCTAAAACCCGACCACGACTCAATGACGGTCTGCGGCCGTACGAGTGTACGAGGGTTACTTTTTTTTCTCAAGGGAGCGCTGAAATCAAGTTGCGTACGAAGTTTGAGAGTTGTGGCCCGTTTCGGACTCACTCGTAGCATTTTGCCACGGTGGTTCATGTGTTTCGAGGTACTTAAGCCAGAACTCGTTGATGTAGCCAAGTAACTCTTCCTCAAGTTCAGCGGTGACCGCACCGAAGTTACTTAGTATGAGGGCGAAGTAGTCTTCCTCAAATGTAGTTGTTGTTATGACGAATGGCCAAAAAGAGCACAATTCGACTAGTCCGAGTAATCGACTTTGGTCGGTGTTGCGGTTGGCACAAACGTTTTGGTCAGCACGGTGCGGAGCACCGGTGTGCAGTACTCTTGGTGATCTGAGGATTCCTCGAGGACAATTTTCTCTAATCTCTATTACTCAAGGAGGAGTAATTTATGGCTAGACCAATTTATCCCCATGAGCTTATTGACCCTGACTTTCAGTGGCTGATTTCGACGTACCGCGAGACCCATCCGCATGTTGTGATGGTGGAAGCTAGCTGCTTGCCTGTGGTCATGATCTTTTCGCCTGAAGGGGCCATGCACTCTCGACTTGAGGGGGTTGCGTCGGTAGACCCGGCTGCTGTGTTGCCTGGAGCGGATGACGCGACAGATGATTTGGCGGATGAGCAGGACTTTTAGCGCGCTGACTGCATCTGAGTGCCCGCGTTCCAGGTGATGTCGCAGTAACAATCCTGTGTCCCTAATGCTAATCCAAGTCAGGAAGCAAGTAGATCTCCCCAAACGATTCCGGTAGCACAGAACAAGCCACGGTAGTTTGAAGTAGCTGCCACGGCTCTTTATTGCAGGAAACCACATACGCTCCGGGGTCTGGGCGCCCAGAAACTGGGGTGGGTATCAGCCGTGCGAGCCGAGCTGCGCGACCGTTATCTGCTTTGGCATTTTTATAATCCTTTACCCAATTCAGGATAACGAGACCGCCTGAGATAATCACACAGATAATAACGACTATTCCGAAGAACATGAGTTCTGCTTCGCCGCGTTCGTGTTTTGATTTCGTTTTCAAGTTATCTCCTTCGTCGTCCTACGTGGGTTCGGATACGGATCAACGCAGCATTCCTCAAAACGAGGACCGCAATATTGTTATGGATGTCATCATCGGAAACGTGCTGTCTGTTAGCGCGTTATCTGTCGATAATGAGTAAAACCTGAGCAGTAAACTGAGGTTGTCATCTCGTCAAGGAGGTCGCCAACGTAGGGCAAGGAGCTACTCCGGCTTCGAACGACGGTTTTGCAGGGAGGTGGTCCACTGCTTTACGAATTATTCCGACCTCTTCTGCAAGACGACGTAAAACTCATTGTATGGGCGATACACGTCATACGCAGCTTCCTCGTGGAGCTTTATCAACGACAGCTCACGTAGCTGACCGATGATGCGGCGAAGGGAATCAAACGTGTACACATGGCTGTGGACACTGGCATCTCTCCTTTCGTAGTAGTCTTGGGCAATCTCTAACGCTGGGTTGGGAGCGAATCGGGGTAGACTGCTTTCTGCATTTTCGGTTTGATTCCAAATTCCTTGCGACGAAACTCCACGATAAAGATCGATAGTGTCGAATACGTCCTCGAAGCGAGGAGATTCTCTCTTCTCCACAAAATTTCCGAGTACCTTTCCGAGGGTGCTCAGGGGACGGACAATATCGAAAGTAAATCGCTTGTCCGGGACTACCAGGAAGAGCTTGCCGTTGTCATTGAGTATTTTCTCCATGTTCTGCAGCCACCGAACCACATCGGGGATGTGTTCGACCACATGGGATGCAATCACAAAGTCGTATTTTGTTGATATTGTCTCGGCGAATGCCACACCCTTGATAACGTACCGAACATCAACAATCGTTGGAACGTGTGCTCCATCGCGCGCAGCAAAATCCTTTAGTTCCTGGGTGGTGTAGTAATCGGCAAAATCTACATCACACGTATCTGGTGAAAACAGGGGCCTATCATATGCTCCGAACTCTATCCCCTTACCAACCATATTCAGGTGTCGTGTTCCGTACAACCGGCGGACTTCGATGTTAGTTAGATCGCTCATAAACTGGTCCTTCGAAAGTGGAACACTCAATTGAAATTGCAACACGATGCACCTCGGTACGAATTCGGAGGAGAGCGTTGTTTTCATCGAGATACGAAGTAGCAGTATCAGCAGAGCACTTCGATATCAATGCGAACATCACCTGAATGGAATTTTTTGTGAATCAGGAATCTTGGACAGAGGTGTCCGAGTGCAGGGGAGGGGGGGCGGCAGCGCGGTATTTACAAACAAGCATCCGTAAGGTTACATGCCGGCGAGAAGTAAGTAGTTAGTGGTAAAAAGTGAGCTCTTAAGGTGCACATGAGAGTGAATATAGCCATAGTTGGTGGAGGAATCGTCGGCTTGGCTGTAGCGCAACTTCTTCGCCGCACATACCCCGATAAAAGTGTCGTTGTTCTGGAAAAAGAGTCAGCCGTAGCTGCCCACCAAACAGGGCACAACTCTGGCGTGCTCCATACCGGAATCTACTATAAGCCCGGATCCTATAAAGCGAAGAATTGCTCTCGCGGCAAGGGTCTCATGGAGGCGTTTTGCCGAGAGAACGGGGTCCCCTTTGATATTTGCGGCAAAGTAATAGTGGCTACTGAAGCCTCGGAGCTGCCGGGGCTTGAGAAGATATACGAACGAGGCGTCGCCAACGGTGTACGGTGCTCGATACTCTCCACTGAGGAGCTGCGCGAAATCGAGCCGCACGTGAATGGCATACGGGCCTTGAGGGTGCCGGATGCGGGCATTGTCGACTACGTTGCTGTGGCTCAAGCGATGGCGAAACAGATTCACGCTCGGGGTGGACAGGTGCATACAGGCACTAAGTTACTTGGCGCAGAGCTTCGAAGTGATTTGACGGTTTTAAAGACCACTGGAGGCGACATCGAAGCATCTCTCGTGATCAACTGTGCAGGATTACAATCTGATCGGGTAGCAAGACTCCTTGGTTCACACCCTAAAGTGAAGATCATCCCTTTTCGAGGTGAGTATTTTAAACTTCAGGCGGCGAGCAAAAGCCTCTGCCGGAATTTAGTTTACCCCGTGCCGAATCCGGAATTCCCTTTTCTTGGTGTTCACTTCACGAGAATGATTTCAGGAGAAGTTGAATGCGGGCCTAATGCGGTCCTTGCTTTTGCGAGAGAGGGATATACCAAGACTACACTGAATCTTCTCGATCTCGGCGAAACATTATCTTATCCGGGCTTTTTGAAATTCATCTCAAAACATCTCGGCATGGGCCTGGCGGAGATGTGGCGATCGGTCAATAAGGGCGCGTTTCTGAGGTCTCTGCAGCGATTGATTCCCGAGGTAAAAGGAAGCGATCTACTGCCAGCCCCGGCAGGTGTGCGGGCACAGGCGATCTCATTTGATGGAAAGTTTGTGGATGATTTTGTTATTGAAGAGAGTAGGGGCGTGATTAATGTCCTTAACGCTCCTTCGCCGGCTGCTACTTCTAGCTTGAGCCTGGCTGAGTATATTGTCGGTCAGGCTGCCCGTCAGGGGGGGTGGGGATTGGTGGATGGGGTGGGGCAGGTTTCGGTGGGATAGCACTACCTCAAGTGATTGGAACTGAAGGTTTGTTTATGGTGCAATTTCAGAATGAGCGTGGTGCGATGTCGCGCTGTATCGTGTTGTGGTTGGTCGTATTCTGTCTCGTTGCCGGTTACTTGGCGTCCACCAACAAATTCTATCATGAAGCGGAGTTGCGAATAGCCGGCCGATCCGCCGCACCCGTCGCCATCGACTTAATTTACGACCTTGGTTCTGGATTCTTGCCATTCCAGAAAGATACGGTAAACGCAGTTCCCGAGGAGATTTCAAAGATTTTTCAGGCCCGCGTGACGCTTCCGTACGTGCCTGTGAAGTCTGTGCGGATTCTTCTCCCGGCCGGAGTTGCTACCGATGAATCTCTCTCATTTGAATTCTTCTCAGGTGGCGGGGCAACAAAACTGTCTCCTGCCCGTACACCGGAGTCTGCCGCTTGGGGGATAGATCTTCAGTCGATTCGTGTCTCAGAATTTAGTTGGATGTTGCTTCTTCTTCAGTTGCTCTTTGCGCTCATTATTACCGGGGCTGCCTTTTTAGTATCACGGATACCAGCCCTGCTTGGAGTCGATTCGTGGGCAGAAGCACTCCGCCCACTCTTTGTTGTTGACGGGCGGGCCCTGTTTTGGATCATGACAGTCGTTGCAGTGTTGGTTCACTCAATATGGCTCATGGCATATTGGCCGGCGACGATGACGAATGACTCCTGGATAGTGTTATCAGAGATTGAATCCCTCAAGATCTCAGACTGGCACCCATACCCGTACACGTTATTTGTAATGATGCTGCGGCAGCTGTTTCACTCGTTGGCGGCGGTGGTTCTCGTTCAGATTGTGATCACAGCAACGCTTGTATCAGCCATCCTTCACTTTGTTTGGCGTCGCGGCGTGCCTCTCCTGGTAGTGCTGGTGTTCTACACAGTCTTTGTTTGCTCCATTCCAGTTGGTCTCTACAACACGGTGATCTGGAAGGATGTCCCGTTCAGCATCGGGGTTCTAGCACTCTCTTACCTCTTGTTTAGAGTTCAGTTGTCTCGGGAGAGCGACGGCAGCTTCCTGCGATTCTCATGGTTTCACTGGCCGTTACTGGGGGTCCTGTTCCTTGCCATCTGCCATTTCCGTCACAACGGGATGATTTTTTACCCCCTTATCCCGCTCC
>JAYVGZ010000502.1:0-13234 GCA_043771805.1 Pseudomonadota bacterium | reverse complement strand
CTCCCACTATTTATCCCCACTATTTATCTCAGTGACCGCGCGCAGGATAGTTCAGGGCCTCGCCGAGGGATGTAGCGGGGCCCGACGTCCAATTGCAGGGTCGGTATCCGTTCACGGGCAAATTTTAATTCGCAAATCAAAGACGTTACGGCTACTACTATTGCCGCTAGGCGAGCCTTTCATCGACAACGAGCTAATCGCTCGTTGGCTATTTATGTGAACGGATAGTTGTTTTCACCCTGGATTTGCCTCCGCAAATCCGCCCCTGAGGGGCTGGGCGCTGCTCGGACTTCAACTCCACCCCCTGAACGCCTACCGTAAAACTTGATTGAGAAGTTGGGTTAACGTACCCTCCTAAAACGATGGGACAGTTTAATACAAACGCAGTCACGCACTCGGGAAGTGGGGGGTGGGGGTTCAGTGGAGGGGTGAAGCCGACACTGATCTCTGCAATGGCTGTTTCGTCCACAGTCACTTACCAGTTCGACGATTTATTTAAGGCGCTACGGCAGCTTGATGGACGACCACCCACTGCTTGTATGGACCTTAATGACCCGAAGAGCCCGCTTTCTGTCGCAGTCACTAACTTTAGTTCCGACCCAGTGCGAGCTGCAAGCGACGTTGCCGGACTTCTGACTGAAGGCGCTCACGTGGCTGTTTCAGCGGTCGGAATTGTCTTAGCGCAATGTAGCAATCGTGAGCTCGCTCAAAGTTCTTTTGGAGAAAATGCAGCGCAACTTCGACGAGCTATTCTTGCGAGGCTTGTTGGGAGTCTCAATCGCTACACTCTTGGCGGCCAGCTCAGTGCCCACGCTCAGCGGTGTGGAATTGCAACGTTGGTTATGGCAAAGCTTCGGATGGTGTTTCTTCGCTTTTTCGGTGCCTCGGAGCGAGTATCGATAGAGTTGGAGGGGCTCGGTTGGGGGCTTCAGGCGGTTTCGTTTCTTTCTTCAAGCAGTGAGGAACGAGAAGTGTTGTTACCTTCTCTCCGTGAATCTGCGGCTCTAGCGCAGCTGTTACGTGAATTACCTGCGAAGTCGGGTGGTCAGTCGACACATTTGACCGCTGAATTCCGTGCCTGCGAGGCGCTTGCGGTGGGTCTCGAGGCGTTGCCAGATGAGGAACGGGCGAGTTTTTGCCGCGATTATCTGATTGTTGGCTGAGAGGCGTTCCTTCTGCCGACTCTTGCACACACAGTGCGACCCAAATTTGTAGGCAAAGAGTCGACTTCCTGGATATCCGCTGCTCGTCACTGAAGAACTATCGAAGTGCTGAGGAATGTTTGGCATAACTAGCTGTTTTTAAGCTGTTCGCCGCATCGCTTGGAAGCTGGCCTCTTTCGGGCTCTCATGAGCGTGCGCTGATATCTTTGGACCTAAAGTTTCTCTATGACGATCAAGTGAGCTATGTTAATATAGCTATGTTAGCTATATCAAATCTTCAACAATGAAAACCATAAACATCGCCAAGCTAAAGAACAATCTCAGCGCTGTACTGAGCAAATTAAAAGCTAGTGGTGCAGTAACGGTATATGACCGCACAACTCCTATTGCTGTCATTTATCCCTATCAGTCAACCAATCACGACTCCGAATCAGACAAAATAGCTATCGAGAGGCTGGCTAGAGAGGGAAACATTAAGCTGGGAGAGTCTCCACTCGAAGAGTCATTCTTCAAAACGGCACCAGCAAGGCTTTCAAAAAAGACCGACGTCGTGAAAATGCTCATTGACAGTCGCGGAGACAGATGAAGTTTTGGGACAGCTCCGCAATTGTACCGCTTGTTGTTCAACAACCACTCAGTAAGTATTCACTTACGTTGCTCAAATCAGACCCCGTTCAGCTGGTATCGTTCTCGACCTACTGTGAAGTTTTCTCAGCGTTATCTAGATTAGAGAGAGAAAGATCTCTTAAGACCGAGAGCTTTTCGGCATCAGAACACCGACTGAACATATTATGCAAATCATGGCACGTGGCTAGCTTTTCCCCCCTTGTAGAATCTGAAACTAAGAGGCTCCTTAGAATTCATCCCATCAAATGTGCGGATGCATTTCAGTTGGCGTCCGCTATCACTTGTTGCGAGCGAAACTTCGGTGCCTTTTCGTTTGTAACTTTCGATGAGAAACTGGGCAATACAGCGGTGAAAGAAGGTTTTGTGATTGAAGCTGGCTAGAGCCGGTGTCAGAGCACCTTCGATTGACTCGCCAGTTTGTGGGATGCAGGAGAGGCAACTTTTGATACCGGTATTTGCTCTCTCAAGGACTCCCGCGGAAGAGGGGAGGGCGGCTATGCGACTCGTGGCCGATCGGGCTCCACAAAACACCACCGCACCTCCGGCAACCGCTCTCGCAGAATTCTTTGAAAATCGTTAATCACATCACTTAACGCTCCTGCGTCCAGTGTAGGAGTAAAGCCCAATTTAATGAGGAGCATCACCTCTTCGCTTAAGGCTGTTTGGTTGATATGGGGTGGATCTCTCGCTTGCAGCTCGAGATGACGGTGACTCCAGTGCTAACCCCAATCGTTATCAAGGTTGATACCTACCCTTCCCCTCCCATTTTGGGTGTCCCAACGACGAACTCAGGAGGGGAGAGCGGCTATGTTGACTATGCGACTCGTGGCCGATCGGGCTCCACAAAACACCACCGCACCTCCGGCAACCGCTCTCGCAGAATTCTTTCGAAATCGTTTATCACATCACTTAACGCTCCTGCACCCAGTGAGGGAGTAAAGCCCAATTTGACGAGGAGCATCACCTGACCCGGCCCCTGTTGTACCGAAATCAGGTGAAGCAGATCAGTAATAGAGGGGTGCTCATCGACAATCTGCTTCACTGTGTTGTTAATATTTTCCGAGGCACTCTCTCCGATAAGTAATGACTTCACCTCTATGGAGAGAAAGATCGCCACCCCTACCAAGACGACTCCGATACAGAGACACCCCAAGGCGTCCCAGCGGCTATCTCCGGTGATGCCAGCCAGTACCTGCGCCACTATCGCAAACAAGAGACCACACGTAGCTGCTGAGTTTTCCCCGAACACAACAACTAAGTCGCTGTCTTTCGTCTGCTGCAGGTACTTAAAGAGCGATAGTCCTGCACTTCTTCTTCGCATCTCTTTTATGTTGGAGAGGGTTGCGTACCCCTCCAGAGCAAGCGCGAATACCATGATACCGATACCAACTAGTGCGTACTCAACAGGCTCGGGCGAGTAAAACTTATGGACTCCTTCGTAAATCGAGAAAACACCACCGCCGGAGAAGAGCAGTAACGCGACGATAAAGGACCAGAAGTACATGTCACGACCGTATCCGAGGGGGTGATGAACCGAGGCTGGTTTTCTTGAGCGTTTTACCCCGAGTAGCAGCAAGACCTGGTTGGTGCAGTCCGCCGAACTGTGAATAGTCTCAGCGAGCATTGCTCCTGACCCAGTAACAAACGCTCCGATCCCCTTGGCGCAGGCGATCAGCAAGTTCACCAGGAGAGACTGAAGGATGTGAGAAGTAGAATCGTTTGAAGACATTGATGGGCCCTGTTTCGCTACCTATACCTATGCAACTTGTCTAAGGCTCGCGGAAAGCGATGAGGCAGGCAACCCCTAATTGAATGATGGTTTCGCTACTGCCTACTCGCTACGATCGCTTGAAGGCCCGGATCAGACGAGAGCGGAAGCTCAGCGAGGTCAACGAACTCTTTCTTGCGGTCACGGTACCCGCGAATGTTGTAAAGCTGGCCCTCGGTTATTCCCACTTTCTCGGCTACCCCGAGGAGTGAGGAAATAGTGCTTGGCTGCGATACGCCCGAGAGAATCTCACCATAGGCACGAACTTTCATGGCGAGATCCTGTGAGCTCTCAAACAGCCCCTCAATTCGAAATGCCCTTACTCCCAACGCAAGTAAATCTGGAACCAGGGCTGCACCTGACTGCGGCGTGCCGTTGAACATAGTGTTTCGGCATTCGGCGTCTGCCTTGAGCGGATGGAGTATTCCCTTTGGATCTCGTAGCTCAACTCGGTGCTTCTCGCACGGTCGTCCACAGTCGCGGTAGCTAGTTCCGTTACTTAAGAAAGCTGCGAACACGCAGTGTTCCATGTGAAAAGCCGCGATGTATTGGTGGATTGATACCTCCCATACGGGAGCGTTGAAGCGGCTTAATAGCTCTACAAGCTGGTCTTTATTGAGGTCAAGTGACGGGGAGAGCCTTGCGAGGCCCTTTCGGAGGAACCAATCAGCAGAGAGTGAATTTGAGATGTTGAGTCCGAAGTCACCGACTAAGGTGAGGCCTGAGTCTTTGAGGTACTGTAAAGCTCCGAGATTTCGTACAAGCACTTCGTCTGGGGCGATACGCTCGATCACCTTCAAGTGTGATGTTTCATTCTGTTTGAGTATCCGCGTGGTGGCGATGCCGACTCGGTAGCCATAGGATCTCACGGTAGCGGCTGCCTGGGCATACTCTTTTCCAAATTCAAAATCGAGAAAAACGGTATTGATCGGTAGTTCAGCTAGATTTTCCAGTTGAGAGATTTCTCGCACAAGAAGATTCAAATGGGGCGCCTCTGCGACTGATTGGGCTGGCTGCGTCGAAGGCTCAATAGAGGTAAACAACTCCTGAGGGTCCCGTATCTCTATCGTTGGTCGAGTGAGACGAAGGGTGGTCAGTTGGCGCACTATCTCTCTGCGGATTCCTTTCAGTTCGCGGTTGTGAATAAAGCACGAGCCTTCGACATTGAAGTTCAGATCGGCGAGGGTAAAAACCGTGCCGGCTAGCGCTCCGAGTTCGAGGGCTGCGGTTTCCTCCGTAAGTGGAGCTTTCTTTGCTGACTGTAAAGGTGCAGCCGATCGCGCGGTAACGATGTGGCCGTCGCCATCGATTGCTTTTACAAGGAGATATTCCCCAGCGCACCCCGCCACTGTGAGTGACACGGGTATCTTTTTGAAGGCGCTCTTGTCTGTGAGTGATCGCTGCATTTCAGCATCAACGACTGGTGACGAGTTGATGAACACAGTAGCCCCTAGGGGCACCGCCGAAAGATCAAAATCCCATGCAAATGAGAGGAGCCATACGTTGTCTTGAGATTGAGGAGTGGCATGGAAGATAGTGCTGCCACACTCTTTTTCGGTTAAGAAATCGGCGAACACAACGCCGTCGCCGGGCGTGAACGGTTCAGCGCTCGCTACCAAAAGCCCTTCGGTTGTGCTCCCGGTAACACTTCCCACCGAAAGCCCGTGATGGCTACTGTACCGTCCATCGACTAGCTTTTGATGGTTGATGCCGTTCATCCATCCATTAAAGAAGCCCCTTGAGTATATGGTCTCAAGGCGATTTTTCATCGGCCACGATTCATCTGGCGTGACGGCACTCGTTGAGAGTGAAAGCTTCTTGTAGCTCTGAACTGTGCTAGCAACGTACGCTGGCGATTTTAGTCGGCCTTCGATTTTAAAGGAATCAATTCCGATCTTCTTTAAGGTTGCAACATCATCAAGACTGCAAAGGTCTTTCGGCGAAACGAGGTAGCGGCGAGCACCTAAATCAATCGTATTGCCGTCAGCGACAAGCTCGTATGGAAGTCGGCACGACTGGGCGCACTGTCCGCGGTTCGCCGATCGCCCACCCATACTTTCAGAGGTAAGGCACTGCCCGGAGTAACTTACACACAGCGCTCCGTGTACGAACACCTCTAACTCTTTGGTAGTGCCGGCCCGAATCTTTTCCATCTCATCGATAGAGACCTCTCTTCCCAAGACGTAGCGCCTAATGTCGAGATCGTGAGTGAGCGTAATTGCTTCACCGCTCGTAACTGTCATTTGCGTTGATGCATGGATCTCTTGGGTGGGCGCAATCGCTCGAATAAGCCGCATGAGACCTATGTCTTGAACTATTAGCGCGTCTGGGTAGAGGGGAAGAACATCCTGAAGGAGTTGTACAATTTCCTGAATTTCACGTTCGAAAATTAAGATATTAAACGCGAGGAAGACTTTCACTCCGTACAGATGCGCGAACTCGATCATTGCCCGTAGCTCTAGGAGTTCAAGGGTAGGGGCTCTACCCCGTGCATTAAACCCCGGCATGCCGATATACACAGCATCTGCGCCGCTATGAACAGCAGCACGGAGCATATGCCAGTCGCCGACGGGGGCTAATATTTCAGGGGAGTTCATAGTGACTCTGAGTATCTTTCGAAACTCGATCCAAAGCAAAATCGCGCTAAATTTGAGCCGTGCTAAGGCACTTAAGGGCTTCAGCGTGCGTGCGCTGATAGTGAGCTGCGAGTGTATCCCACGTAAAACGCTCGGTAAGTCTCTCGGCTCGGTTACGGAGTCCAATTCGCTCGCGCCTACTTAACTCACAGAATTTATGGAGGAATGAGGTGAGCTGTTCGATCGACTCATCTGGCGTCTGTTTCGACCTCCCAAGTACCAACACACCATTACTTAAGGCGTCCGAGATAGTGCTCTGCACATATGCCCCAAATCCACTCAAGTCGGTTGTGACCGTCGGCAGCCCAAGGGCTAAGCATTCGAGCGGCGTGTATCCCCACGGCTCGTAGTAGCTAGGGAACACACCCATGTGACACCCGCGGACGAACTGCTCATAGTCGAGGCTAAAGAGACTCGTGAGCGTTACGAAGTCAGGGTGAAAGACGACTTTGACCGGATCTTGTGGACCATTAAAGAGGCCGCGGTGTCGTAAGTGATTGAGCACTTGGTCTGTTCCGTCATCCCAAAGGTCATGAGTAACGATTGGAGGCCAGCTGCTACTTTTTCGGCCCAACATGGCGCGCTTTAGCCGCACCTGCATATCTTCTGACAACAGCTCCTCGTAGTTCGGCATGCGACCCCGCGCAGCAGCGGCAAGGATTCGCGGGCCGAGCCCGGCTTCAATCTCTTTGCATGCCGACTTTAGGTCCTCGAACATAAGGTGATTTTGCAGGGAGGTAACGCTTACGTTCTTACTCGGGGCACGCGTAATAATAAACGCTACGACTGTTGGTGGTTTCGAAAGGGTTTTTAGTTTTTGATTGAGTCGGTAGAGGGACTCAATAAAGATGTCCATCCCTTTGTTGCGGTATTCGTAGCGACCACTCGTAAAGATATAGAGAGTGCGATCCAGATCGAACGAATAGCTTGGGAAGAAGTGCCCCATTACAAATTCGTGAATCTGCTCTTTGTACTTTAGGTGAAGATTTTGAAATTCATGCAGTGCTGAAAATCGGTGCGCATTGAGTCCGTTTGGGAGAACGAAATCTGGCTTTCGCCCAAGGAGGTACTCTGACTCTCGTGCGGTGACTTCACTTACCGTTGTGAAGATATGAGCTGAGTGAGCGCAGGCGCGTTCGATCGCGTGGCGGCTTGCGATGTTGTAGTGGTGCGCAGAGGCCTCAGGCTGAATACACGAGAGATTAGAGTAGAATTGGGGATCGTCGGACGCAACGTATCTTCCTAGGATGGTCGCGTGCGTTGTGAATACGGTTGCAATAGGAAGGTTCATGAACCGCACTCTTGGCAAGGCAACACCGGCCATCCACTCGTGAAAGTGCGCAACGATTCTACGGCGACCGACGTGCTTCACGAGTACACGGAGGAGTTCGGCAACCGCAAAACCGAATGCCACACATTCGTCTATCCCGTGGTCATTGTCGGCAGTAGAAATTCCGTTGTCGCTCCAGAGGAGGAATTTATCTTCGGCGACTCGTCCCATACGTGCGGAGCTGTCGAGGAGCATCGCGAGCGGTTTTCCGGGCACAAGCCAGTGGCCAAAATGGGCTGTAACACCAACGCTTTCGAGATCATTGAGAGCCGCGCGAATCTCTTTTGGCGCAGCAGCTTCTTCGAACTCAAGGCTACTGGCTTGCTGATTGTAGGGGCCAACGAGGATATAATTATCACCCCAACGCTCCACCATCGGTTGGGCTTTGGTTTTCATGACGGTGTAGATGCCGCCGATCTGGTTGCACACTTCCCATGCTACTTCGAAGAGGATGGGGCGGTTAAGGAGGTCGGCGGAGTTCATCGGTGACTAGCTTATACTGCGTTGAGGGATGGTTGGTAAAGGTATGGTTCTGGATCGGAGTGCGCGCAGAGGGGGATCAACTACAGTTTTATCGGCATTTATGAGGGGATTTATGCCCGACCCCGCACGATCGAATAGAGGACACCAATGAAAATGACAACCGCTCCGAGAATCTCAATCATGCTTGGAAGCTCGCCGGTAAAAGCATATACCCACAGTGGATTCAAAACCGGTCCGATACTCGTCACGATTGCAAACTGCATCGCCTTGAAATGTTTAATGACGCTGAGCAATAGGATCCAAGAGAGCCCAAGGTGAATGGAACCGAACCCTGAGATGAAGAGGGCATCGTGCACCGCTATTGTGTCCAAAAAAGGCGCAGCCACAAGAACAACGACGGCGTTTCCTAAAAACATGACGTGAAGTGAATTGTCACCTTTGAGTTTGCGCAGTGCCATTAACACCCAGCTGTAAGAGAAGCCGCACAGTATCCCTAGGGCGACGCCGAGTGAGTCAGACGAACCGGAGGTGTTACCGCCATGAAGTAAAAATAGACTCATTCCGAAAACGACAATAACCGCAGATATCCAATCTGAGCGAGAAGCTCTCTCTGAGAGGTAAAAGCCACCAAAAATTCCGATGTAGATCTTGGCTGTATATTGAAGGAAAACGGCCGTACTGGCGCTCGTATAGAACGTGGATCCGACAAAAGTAATTTGTGTTAACGCAAATGCACAGACACCGATTAGCAGGTGCGGGGAGAACCGAAGTGATCGAAGGTCTCTGAAGCCTGCACACAACAGCACCAACGCCGCACCAAGGCTACGATAAAACACGATGGTCATTGGATCTGCTGAGGCGCTTTTAACGAGAAGGCCGCCGGTACTGAGCAAAAGAACACCGAGGCACAATACTGCGGTGGACTTGAGTGACCCTTCTTTCCTGCTATATCTATCCAACAGCCGCACCCCGTCAACACCTCATTTTCACCGAAATCTGTAGGACTGAAAGCTAGGTATCACCTCTCCATTCTCACTCTCCAGCGTCTTCAAACACGGGAGGGGTTTGCTGACACCCCGCTACTCGTTACAGTACTAACATGACTTTAGCTACAGCTCCAAAACCGTCAATCGGTATCATCGGCGGCCGAGGCCAGTTCGGCCAATGGTGCCAAGCTCTTTTCGAACGGCTTGGTCATACCATTTCCCTCTCTGATGTAGGAACCGATCTCTCAAATGAGGAGCTGGTAACGCGAGTAGAGGTGGTTATTGTTTCGGTCCCGATAGGGGTTACCGGAGCTGTTCTAGAACGGATTATACCGTTGTTAAGAGCTGAGCAACTCCTCATGGATCTCACGTCAGTAAAGACCCCTTTCACCAAACAACTTCTCGCTGCCCCGTGCGAGGTACTCTCACTTCACCCGATGTTCGCACCCTCGACGCCTTCCAACGGGCAAACCTGTGTTGTATGCCGAATTCGGCCAGGAGGAGCGTCGCAGTACTTTCTTGATGCACTAATAGCCGAGGGAATTGCCCTGGTTGAGATGACTCCAGAAGATCACGATCGAATGATGGCGGTTGTGCAGGGGCTTACACATTTTCAGGCTATTGCTGGGGAGCACTGCATGGCGATGTTGGGGTTTGATACTGAGGAGTCTCTGCGTATCGCGAGCCCCGTTTACCGCATGAGGCTTGCGATGATGGGACGGATCTTAGAGCAGAATCCCAGGTTGTATGCTGAGATTCAGATTTTTAACCCGTATGTGCGAGAAGTGGTTTCGGCTTTGTTGGAATCGTCGCGAAAACTTGCTGATGTAATTGATCGGCGAGATGTGGATGCCTTCGTTGAAATGTTCGACGGTGCACGAAGTCGTCTTAGAAAATTAAAAGAGTGAAATCGGGAGATGTCAGCTACCTGTCTGGGGCGTGAAGCTTTCCTGGTATTTCTAATCTGTTCTCATTTTCTCCTTGAGCCGTGTCCCGTTTTCGAAATACGGCTACGCCACCAAGCGACCGAGGAGCGACTACCTTCAACATTTCATATTTTGATGAAAACCATGCTTCATTTTCGTACAAAGAAAGCTGCATTCTATTGCGAGCCCCGATGATCCACTGAGGCTCCGTCTTCGCTATTACGCGCTCTAGCCATTTAGATCTTCGGTTGAAGTCCTCATACGGACCAATTTCACTTCTGAGCGCGCGAAGAAGCTGAGATACCCGAGGAGAGTTTATCCCTGATGAATCGATAATATTTGCCTGTAACAATCCGAATCCTAGAATACCGGTTTCCCCGACCAGGACTCGGTCGCCCACCGGTATCATTGGGCCGTATTCGCTGACTATTTCTCTATAGCCATTCTCTCGGGTCTCAACTTCGTCCAAACCAGAGGCCCTTGAAAATGTATCAAGACTCATCGCGACAAACACACCTGCTGTGATAGCTAACAGTATTCTTTTTGGAATTCTCTCAAACGCACCCTTCGAAATCGCTCTTACAACCAATCCCTCGATCCCGATTGTAAGAAATAAAAGCCATAAAGGGCCAAAGTACCAGAAGAAGATTGGTTTCACGCCGGAAACCACAATCCCTATTGAATAGAAGCCTCCCCAGAGTGCGTAGACCCGTAATCGACTGATGCTTCCTGCAAAAATAAGCCCCGCAATACCAAAACACATAACTATCGCATCGATTGGGGTTTGCGAGAGAGCCTCAAAGAAATAAAAGATATTTTTAAGTAGAGGCGCAGGATAAAGGATTCGCTTCGCCTCAATTGAGTGGGGTAATACACTTCCATAAGTGGAGTGACAAAGAAGTAGTATGGGAAGTAGTAGAGTGAGATACAACGCCAGACATTTACCGGCCGCTTTTACATTGTGAAACAGGAAGTTTATTACTCCGACAACCACGACAAGAAAGCCATCTGGTCTGAGCAAAGTAGCGAGCACCCCACAGAGTGCACCGAGCATCGGTCGTTCGCTCGCTAGTTGATACAGTCCAACCCCAACGACAAGCGAATACAGAGAAGTCTCCATTCCCGAAAACGTGACCACCGAAATGGGGTAGTACAGGGCGATAAATACCATCCAGATCGCCTTCACGATTACCGAGTTCTGACTACTTACCCGAGTCATAAAAAGAAGTACGAGGAGTAAACTTGCGAGAGAACCGCCAAAAACCGCTGCCGCTTCAATGTCAAACCCAAGAAAATGAAGGAGAGCGAGGATAAGCGCCCACAGTGGTGTCGTTGTCCCTAGGACAGCCTCGCCGATATTGTAAACTAGGCCGTTTCCACCGAGAACCTGGAGCGCATAGCGGTAGGTGATGTAGGCGTCGTCAATTGGTAGCCGTCGCCAAAGGAATGAGATCGCTAGTAGCAGCGCGTAGTATAAGGAAAACAGTATGAACCGATTCATCGGCCATACTTTACTCTTGGAGCGTTTCTTCCGGTAGGGAGATTAGAGCGGTAGCGAGGGTGCTTTTGTAGAGCGAGGTCAAGGAATTTTCTATTGCGAAAAATATATATCAGCCGCCGCGCCTCGCGACGTTTATCAGTGATCAGTCTTGAAAAGAGAGTGGGATCAACTAAGGGATTGAGCCCCGACTAATCTCTTACCCCCCTTTCAAAAAGTACACCGTTGCTCCGACCACCCGTACAAACATATACGCAAGGGTATAAAGCCCCCCAATTCCGTAAAAGAAGAAGGCAGTCGTTCGCGCAAACGGATAACTCGCATTTGCCGCTCGATACTCAATGACCGATTGATTAAGTTCACGCGACCACCTACTTTCCGAATTCTCCTTGATAAAATCAGGACAGAAGACGTGATACACCGTGGCGCCGATAGCGAGACAGATAACCATCACAATTTGGATGCCGAAGTGAGGGGCCACCTGGATGATTGGAACCTGACTCAAGAGCAGATCCCTTAGCTGTTGGCGCAATCCTCCGTCTGCTGGCACGAGTGTAGCCCACGAATAAGCAGTCGAATTGACCCATTCGACAAAACTCGCATAGGCAACCAGTACAGCTATTGTGATGTACGATGTACCGAAAACTCTAAAGGTGGTGATGGAACGAAGAAGAGACCACTGTACGTGATCTCCTCGCTCCGAAAACGTAGCAAGCTCTGCGCCTGAGCTAAAGCTCTTGTGCTAAAGCTCTTGTTGAACGGGGCATACAGCGCTCGATTGTGGCCGAAGAGTCCAACAACAGGGTGGAATTGAGTACCTACGAGAGTGATGCCTTGAAGGTTAGCGCCCGTAAAATTTGTTCGTGAGCAGTCGGCGTAGTCAACGGCTGCCTGTTGAAGATTTGCCCATGAGAAGTCTATCCCTGAAAGATCCATATGACGGAGGTCTAGGTGTGAGAGGTTGGCCCGCTTAAAGTCAAAGGAGCGGGGGATAGGCAAGGTGGGGATCCAGTTGGGGTGGTTTTCGCGTATTTTGTTGAGAGTGGTAGGGTCGCGCCCTTTTAGAGCTGCGAGGACTTCGTCGGGGGCGAGAGGATCAACGGTTTTTTCCATGGTATCAGGGCCGCGGGGTGAATAAGATCTGTCTGCAATAATTCATGTCGGTACTGTAGGGCGTTCGACTGCGCTTGGGAAGCGAACCACAACATCGCGCTGATATCTTAGAGTTGTTCTAGATCGGAGGTTCGATTCCACTCCTATGCTCTAGTCGACAAAGATTCTCTTCATTTGCAGGGTGGGCGAGGGTATGGTGGCGAGGATTGGCTATTTGGGCCCCGTCTGGCAGCAAACTCTAAGCGGAGTGCCGACAAAGGATTTAACAGCAGAGTACCTCACGCTCCTGAAGAACGTACTGGTTCGCGCCGGTACGATTGATGATGAGCTTTGGCGTGTGCGCCCACGGAATTTCGTTTTTCGGACGCTTGAGAGGTTTCTAGGGTTGAAGGGGCTCGTGCTAGCCCGCAGCGCGCAGAGGTCGCAGGACGACATTCTCGAAGGGCGCGGGGATGTCGTTCCGGAGATTGATATAGATAGAGCGGTAGAAAGAATGAAATCATTCAAGAGAAGTCCCAGTGATCATACCTACGAAGAAGGGAGCAAAAGTGGCTAAGACGAAGAATGCTCTAAAGATATTAGATAATATGATCGGTGATGACACAGAACTTCGTGAAACAGTCGTCGAAGCAACTCTTAACGCTCGCGTCGCGCAGCTTATTTATCAAGCACGTGAAGATGCAGGGCTTACGCAAAGAGAACTA
>JAYVGZ010000501.1:0-2295 GCA_043771805.1 Pseudomonadota bacterium | reverse complement strand
AATAGGCTACAAATTGGTGTATTCTGAGATAGGCGCCCAGGTAGTAAGTGGCGCGCGGATGCGCGCAAAAGCAGCAAAAATACTAAGGAGGCGGGCAATTATGTTCGGGGTAGTTGTAGCCTATTCATCCGCCTCCTTAGTAACGCTTGCCTAGCGTAAACTTACACAGGTTGAGAAGATATTCTGTATGGTTACGTCTGCTGTCGGCGGCAATCCGACTTTGCCCTGTGCTGTCAATAAGTCATAAAGGTGTGGTGGTACACTCAACGTGTAGTGAACGGGAAGAATTTTAGAAGTCACGTCCTCTGCCGGTAGTGACCACCGTTGTACGAGATGCTCCGCGATACGTTGAGGGCTCTAGAATGTTAACCCTTACAATTTTCGCTGCGACCCACGCGCTCCCGAGCAACACCAAGCCTGCGACCTGTGCGATGATAGCCGTTTTAGCGACAATCCATCGCTCTGGGCTCTCTTTGTTTTGGTACGATAAATACACATACAGAAAGACCAGTGGCGGGAAAACGACTGCGCCAGCGCAGAGGGGTTTCGAGTATGCAAACGTTTCCACCAGTAGAATCAGATAGGCCACTACAGCAGCGAGAGTCGCAAAGGCCGCCGTCAAAAGAACAAATACCACGCCAAATGACAGCTTAAAGGTTCTGCCTGTGATCAATGCCACCACAACGATCGCTACAAACGCGACAAACACTACCAATGTGGAACTGACCCCCAAACTGGTTAGCTTGTAAAAGAAAGGATCCTTGACGCCGAGTTGATCAACTTCAAGCGTAGTTCTAAGGCTACTTCTAGCCTCATCGTTCTTTGCTACACACGCAGGGCAGAGCTTTAGGATTGTTCCTCCCGGTTGTCCACACTCGTAGCACAGGTTTTCTTGATTGGGATCTTCCACCGAGCGTCTCACAGTCCAGTCGCCGATGCGTGGGCGCATCGAGCCGTTAAGACTTGGGTCGGCTGTCAAGGACAGTCACTTTAGTGCCCTGTGTTCATGTGCTGCTTGAAGGGCCGAGGGCGAGCAATGGCTGAACAAATATCAACGGCTTACCCGCGAAAGCTGTGTGGAACTGGGCGCACACCGACGTTCTATGATCGGTGTGCCGCCCTCGACGGACTACGCAGCTTGAGCCGCAATCAGGGGAGACGAGTTTCGAACACTCTTCGATCTTGGCCTTCGGCGGTGAACTATCCGGCGATCAGCTACATTTCGATCAAGGGACAACTCTTCTTCTTCGTCGGCGAAATTAGGCACAACGCCAAGATCTTCTTGATTCATCCCAGAGCGGAGCTCACCGTGCAAAGTCTCTAGGGCTCTTTTCTTGACTCGTGAAATATGACACCGGCTGTACCCGAGGGTAGAAGCAATATCCATGATCTGTTGCTCTTGAATGAAGATACGCTTGATGATCTCTTTTTCTAGAGCATCAAGCTTTTCGCAGGCACTCGAACTTCGGGTGTGGAGCTCCTTACGCCAAAGTGCTTCATCTGGCATCGGAACGTCTTGGCTACAGAGAGCCTCTGCTACTTCGGCCGAATTGAGTCCTCGGTGCTGGTAGCCACTGAAATGTTCGCGCTCACCGCGCTCTACTTCACCCTCTTCAACCTGATAGACAGGAATAGAGTGCGATGCTGCTGCAGTTGACACTGCACGAACTAAATTGCCTTTGAGATGGTAATAAAGAAAGGTCATGAAGCTTGCGCCCTTGAAAGGGTTAAACCTTTTAACGGCCTCACAGAGTGAAAGATCTACCAAACTATCGACCTCTTCGAGGTCTAGACGAGCATGCCACCGGCGAAGAATGCTACGCCCTAATTTTCTGGCCTTGAGGCGGTACTTGATAATAAGAGCCTCCTGCTGAGCGGGAGTGGGTGCACCCTTTAGAATTCCAGCAGCGATAGAGAGGTCGACGACCTTCTCGGCGCCGACCTTACCCTTAGCGTGAGAGATAATGACGGCTGCGTCCATCTGCTCAGATTGTCCAGATACTGCTGATACCTTCATGCTTTTTCCGCTCCCTAATAAGCGTTTGCGCTGTGTTACTCGCCTTAGTTACCCCGCCGAACAGCGCGGAAATGTACTTCTAAAACTCTCATCCACGGATGTGACTTATCTGCTTCAGCAAAAAGTTAACCGATTGAAACAAATGCCCATTTGCTCGTTAAGAAAGCCCCAGGGGGTGTCGATACCTGGGCTAGGGGTTAAAAACTCCACTTTCGTCCTGGCATCGCTATGAGTAATCATAAGTTGTCCAAACAATTAGATTTTGAACCGCTGCCCCG
>JAYVGZ010000500.1:0-4201 GCA_043771805.1 Pseudomonadota bacterium | reverse complement strand
GGCGCAGATGACTGAAATCGCTTTGGCTTTTTCGTTTCTCGTGCTCACCCTGACGGTGCCAGGGTTGCGCGCGAAAAACAAAAAATCCTGTGCGCTTTCAGCCATCTGCACCACTTGGCTCTCCTCAACTGCCGAATCTAGGTTATATTGCGTTTTGCTCGCCCCCACTCACTTAGCTTCCTCGCATGTTTTGGCTAGGTGCAGGCGGGGCGCCCGACGGTGTGTAGAGGGGTTAACTAAACCGCATGAGTCCAATAGATCATCCACTAGAGTTCGAACGACCCTTAGTTGAGTTTGAGTATCAGCTTGAGCGGCTGAAGGACGAGCTCGCTAGCGGGGACCAATCGCGACGAAATGAGTATGCGGCACTAGAGGCTAAGGTCTCTAAGATGCGAAAGGAGATCTACGGGAAGCTCACGGCCTACCAACGGGTACAGCTTTCGCGACATTTCGATCGGCCATTTGCACTTGATTACATCAAGTACATGTTCACCGATTTTATTGAGTTTCATGGGGACAGGTTGTTCCGTGATGATCCCGCGATAGTTGGCGGCACTGCTAAACTCGGCGAAGTTCCTATCATGGTTATTGGCCATCAGCGCGGTCGCACGACGGCTGAGCGGTTGCGACGTAACTTTGGAATGCCGAATCCAGAGGGGTATAGGAAGGCGCTTCGCCTTTTCCACATGGCTGAAAAGTTCGGATTGCCAATTATCACCTTAATCGACACCCAGGGCGCATTTCCGGGTCTAGAAGCGGAAGAGCGCGGACAAGCAGAGGCGATAGCGCGAAACCTTGCTGAACTCTCGGAGCTCACCGTGCCCGTAATCAGTGTTGTTATCGGGGAGGGAGGAAGTGGTGGAGCTCTTGCCCTCGGAGTATCAGATCGCATTTTGATGCTTGAGAACGCGTGCTACTCAGTAATTACCCCCGAAGGATGTGCTTCGATTCTTTGGCATTCTGCTGAAAAGGCAGAAGTATCTGTAGAGCAGGCGTCGATTGCAGCTGAGGCTCTGAATGTCACAGCACAAGACCTCAAGCGGCTTAATTTGATCGACGAGATCGTCCCAGAGCCGATCGGCGGGGCGCATAGTAATCATAAAGAAACGGCAGAAATTCTGAGGGCCGTGTTAGTGAAAAATCTTGAGCCCCTGGGACGACTTACCGTAAAAGATTTGGTTGAACAACGGTATCAGAAGTTCCGAAAAATAGGGGCCTTCACGGGCGATGCTTAGTCCCCATAGGTTGCATAACACTTCGGTCAAGGGTAGTCTCTCGACCGAACTTATTGAATTAATTGTGGTGCATGGCAAAAGACGCGATCGAGCTTAATGGTGTTGTGAAAGAATGCTTTCCCAATGCATTCAAAGTGAAATGTGATAACGGGCATGAAGTACTCGCTCATCTTGCTGGCAAGATGAGGAAGTTCTACATCCGTGTTCTTCCTGGCGATAAAGTCGTGGTTGAGATCTCCCCCTACGACCTGAGCAAAGGGCGCATCGTGCGTCGGCTTGCTGAAACGGGTGGCCGACGTGGTGGGCCTGCGGCGCCTCCACCTCCAACAGATCCAGATCCTAGTGCTGGCGGCGTATAGCGCTTTTACCTTGTACTCCTTTTATTTGGTACTCGTTTTTTTGCACTCAGAGCGGCACGGCACCTCGCCGTGGGCGTAACACGAAACCTCGAGATCTACCGCTTCGATCAACTGATATCCCAGCGATTATTCCGCTGGCCGTGACTGTGTGGGCTCTTGTCAAAGTTACGTTTGGCGGACCGTTCGCTGATAGGTCGACGAATCCTTTAGAAGCACTAAACGTGAAGGCGTGATGAGCGGTGTTGTTATTTCCTACGCCACTCGAGAACGCGCCAACTACTTCGCCTGAGTTACTCGCGGCGAGAGGTATGACTGCGTAGAGCGACTCGCCTATGGGTTCGTACCCTTTCGACCCTGACATATCAAAGTACCACGCAGCGAGGCGATCGTTTGAGGAGGCGTGAACGAAAGAGAATCCAACCACAAGCCCCTGGTCGTTAATCGCAGTGGGGAGGTTGTGTGCCGATCCATGAAACCTACCGAGTGATACTTTAGTAAAGCCGGCCGCAAGACTATTTGGGGTGGACGGCATGTTGACGGCCGCCTCGTGCCCGATGCCTCCTTCCTGGTAGGAAACCCCCGTCATTTGTCCAAGATTATTAAGTTTCGGAAACAGAAGATCGATCCCCATCGGTGGCAATGTTCCGTGCCCCTCGGCTGGCGCGCGTAAGCGAGTGAGCCATGCGAAGTCCGACTCTGCGTTCGGTGGGCCCCCGAACCCAGTCATCCATCCATGGTCATTAATGTCTGATAGTCGGTTAACATTAGAGGCAGGGCCGACTGCTGTGTACCTGCCGGTACGAATGTCGTAGCTAGTAAACGAGCTTTCTGAACGCCCAAGAATAACTCCCTGGTTGTTGACCGCAAACGCCTCGCTCAGATCGAGGAAGGAGGTGGTGCCGTTAAGGTGCATAAACGCACGACCCGACTGGCTGTTGTTTCCGACAAGGACACCTACCTCATTTGCGTCAGCTGGCTGCATATGAGGGCCCAGGTCGACGTAGTCATAGCGCGGTCTTTCGAGTGCCCGAAGTTGTGCCGCGGCCTGGGAAGTGCAAGTACAAACACATACCCCGAGAATCAGAAGCACGAACGACTGAGTGACGAACTTGAAGCTGAGCGTGTTTTTTGCCAATGAGCCACCGAAATAGTCCACTCCTTGGTTCGTTGTTTTGCTATGAGGGGATGAGGAATGGTGGTGAATAAGGGCGAAATAACGGGTTTTGCGGGCGGGAGTGCGAGTAATCTAAGCTCACCCTACGAGATTCTCGTAGGGAAGTTGGCCGCCGAGTAACAGGAGTTGACGACCTCTCCTAAAGCCCAGCGAGCTCCCTGAGGTACGAGAAGGGATATATTCCTGTGTTGTGCCCGTCTCCCCACGTCATTCCAAGCGCATACTGGCCAACGCCCCAGATCTCGGTAAGCTCTAGCCCTTTCTCAATCGTATTTTCAACGATCATGAGGGAGCGTTTCTTGCCTGTAAGTGGCTTGGCATGGGTCGTATCGCCACGAAGCTCTTTACAGCCGGCACATGGGCAGTTTCGCCGAAGCACCTCACTGAGTAGGTGCGACTCGACCCCATCGCTCCATGTAATCTGCAACCCTTTGGCCCCGTCGCGGCGAATTTCGGTCGGATTCGTACTCATAGGGGCTCTAAATGATACACGGAGTAAAAGAGGGAGGCGCTATAGCGTTTTCCAAAAGTCCATAGCGAAACCCCGGCTTTTGGAAAACGCTATCGATTCGCGGATGCGAATCAAAACAATAACCTATGGTGATTTACGGCAAAAGCCTTGCCAGTTTTACTTGCACGGACTTTTGCAAATCACAATAGCCGCCATATTTGCCGATCCTAAAACGATATGGTACTGACTTTCAACGGTTTTGGCTGTTTCCGACCGAAAGCTTTCGCGCTTCGGTAGTCCAGCTTCCTGGGACGGGCTCTTTACGATCCACGGACTACATCAGGAAAGGCATGTGACAGCCACAGCTCCGTTTTCGTTATTTTGTATTTGAGGAATCATCATGGGCAGAGGGGATAAACGTACTCGTCGCGGCAAAATCTTCAGCGCGTCATTCGGAAACATCCGCAAGCGTGTAAAGAAAGCGACAAAGCCAGCTGGTAAGCCTGCGGCTAAGCCAGCTGCGGTGAAGGCGCCTTCAAAGGCTGCGCCAGCTGCAAAGAAGGCAAGCACACCTAAGAAGGCTAAAGAGAGCTAGGTCGCTCACGCACCAGGTGACTGCCACCAACACGGAAACGTGGTGTGCTTGTCATTCTGGTGCACACATCGTGCCCGATATTTGAGCCATGCTATGGCCACGTCAGGACCAACGCCCACGTCCTCTTCATCACTCAGCGACCCTTCGGCGTACTCTGATGCTCCCTACACTACGAGTGCTCGACCTGAGCTAAGGCCCAGTCATCTCGCCACCCTTGGACGGATGTTCGGTGTTGCAACCCCTGACCCTTCGACCTGCTCTTATCTCGAGCTGGGGTGCGGTGACGGCGGAAATATTCTTCCGTTAGCAGAACAGTTCCCAAATAGCCGATTCTTTGGGATCGACTTCGCCGCTGACGCTATCGAGAAGGGGCGGGCGATGGCCTCA